>JAZQHZ010000181.1:0-6956 GCA_045540855.1 Clostridia bacterium | reverse complement strand
CACAGCTTTATCAGCTCCGTGGCAGAGTAGGTCGTTCAAACCGTGCGGCATATGCATATCTCACGTATGATGCACAGGCAAATCTGAGCGAGGTTGCCTTGAAGCGTTTGCAGGCAATCAGGGAGTTTACAGAGTTTGGCTCGGGCTTTAAGATTGCAATGCGTGACCTTGAAATAAGAGGTGCGGGAAATATCTTAGGAGCACAGCAGCACGGGCATATGGAGGCGGTCGGCTATGATATGTATTGCAAGATTTTACAGGAAAGTGTAAATGAAGCGAAGGGCGTAGTTGATACTGCGGCAATGGACGTATCAATAGATATCAATGTAAATGCTTACATTCCTGAAACCTATATTTCAAACCACAATCAGCGTATCGACATCTATAAAAAGATTGCGGCAATTGCCGATGAGGACGATAAAATGCAGATTGAGGATGAGCTTGTTGACCGCTTCGGTGATTATCCGGGAGTGGTGCAGAATATTATCGACGTGGCGGCGCTAAAAATCAAGGCAAGAGGCGGCGGTGTGTTTGAAATAAAGCAGATAGGTCAGCTTCTTCAGCTTAAAATGATACCCGAGGCGATAAGTGCATCGTTGATATTCGAGCTTGACAAGAGGTATCCAAAGCGGATAAAGCTTGTTTCGGGCGAAACACCGACAATTAATTTCAGATTGAATGAAAACGATAAGGATATGCTGAAGCTCGCAGGAGATATTTTGGGCTTTATCGACAGCTACCGTAACGAAATGTTGACAAGTTGTTAAATTTTTGCTTAAGGCTTGACAAAAAAGCGATAAGTGGTATAATTAATATATAATTATTTTCGAAAGGAAAGAGGAAAATGAAAAACATTAAGACAATTGCGGCAATCGCTGCGTGTGCAATGCTTATGGGCGGCTGTGCGTCATCAGGCAAGGTTGCAATGAAAATAGGCGATGAAAAGATTACAGATAAGGAAATTGCATTCTTCGCATCAGAGCTTTTAGGCGGTGGAAGTGATTTTGACAACGCAAAGGATGCGGCAGTAGAGATGATTGAGAGTGCATATCTCACTATGGAGGTTGCAGAGGCCTGGGGCTTAAAGCTCACAGAGGAAGAGGAGAAGGAAGTAAAGTCAAGTCTTATCAGTATCCGTTCACAGTTTGGCTCAAAGAGCGGATTTGATAAGGTGTTAAAGACCTACGGCGTGGATGAGGACTTTATATTCAACCTTCTTAAGGAATCAATATATGCAGAGAAGATTAACAACGCAATTGAGATAACGCCGGAAACAGAGGAAGAGGCTCAGGCGTTCTTCAAGGATAACTATCTTCGTGCAAAGCACGTATTGTTAACAACAAACAATATGGCAACAGGCGAGGAATATAATAAGGAAGAAATCCTTGCAAAGGCTAATGATGTTCTTGCAAGAGCTCAGGCAGGAGAGGATTTCGATGCTTTAATCGCAGAGTTCAATGAGGATCCGGGAATGGCTTCAAATCCGGACGGATACGTATTCGGTGCAAACGAAATGGTTAAGGAGTTCGAGGATACAACAAGAAGCCTTGAGCCGGGCAAGATTGCAATGTGTGAAACAGACTACGGCTATCACATCATTTTAAGACTTGCACTTGACGAAACACCGGAGAAGTTTACAGAGTTCTACGAGGCTAACAAGAGTGCAGTAAGCACAGCGTTGAAGGAGAGCAAGCAGGATGCGGCTCTTCAGGAAAAGGCAAATGAATACGGCATAGCAGTAGAAAACAACGATGAGGTTGTTGAAGGCTTAACAGCAGTAGTAACACCGGAGCCGGAAGAAGAATAATGAATTAAGGGCAGCGAAAAAATTATTTTTTCGCTGCTTTTGTGTGTTAATACAAAAAAATTTACAATAAATTCAAATAAAAAGTCAAGTTAACAGTTGCTTTTTTTTGCATTTCGTTATATACTATAATGGAGTGTAAAATAAGAAGGGTATGTTTTAAATGTTTGGATATGTAACAGTATATAAAGAGCTTTTAACTGAAGAGGACTATGCGGCATTTAAGACCTACTACTGCGGATTGTGCCGATCAATAGGAAGAAAATGTTCGCAGATGTCAAGGCTGGGCTTAAGCTATGACCTTACATTCCTTGCAACAGTTCTTTCGTCGGTTTCGGACGGAGAAAGTGAAAAAGAAAACAAGCCCTGTATCGCTCATCCCTTCAAAAAGCGAGAGAGCGTAATTGGCGACAGAGCAACAGACTATGCCGCAGATATGGGCGTGATACTCGATTATCTCAAATTGCTTGACGACTGGAAGGACGAGAGAAGCATCAAGGCTTTGCTCGGTATGTTAGTGTTTCGCCGGGGAATGAAAAAAGCAAGGAAACGTCACGAAAAATGCAGTGAAATGATAATCGGTCAGCTTTCAAGGCTGAGTGAGCTTGAAAAAGCGAATTCATCGGACATTGACGAATGTGCCGACTGCTTTGCAAAAATTCTCGAGGCACTGTTTACACCGGAATTTATAACCGATGAAGTGCAAAGACGGGTGCTTTCGTGGCTGGGCTACAATATCGGACGGTGGATTTATGTAATTGATGCCGTAAATGATATGGAAAAGGATTATAAAAAGGGAAGCTATAACCCGTTCAATGCCGGATTTAGCGGCGGAGACTACAAGGAGTGGGCAAGGAAGCTCAAAGAGGAAAAGCAAGTAACACTCACATTTACATTGGAAAATGCGGCATCGGCATACGAGCTGCTTGATATAAAGAAAAATCAGACCTTACTTGATTCGATGATATATGATTGCCTGAAAATGCGACAGTCGCAGATTCTGGCAGGTATGAAAGGAAAAGATAATGAACCCATATGAGGTATTGGGCGTAGAGCCCGGAGCGGATGAAGAAACCGTAAAAAAGGCATACAGAAATCTGGTGCGTAAATATCACCCGGATAAATATGTCGATAATCCGTTAGCGGACCTTGCGGCGGAGAAGATGAAGGAAATAAACAAGGCGTATGATATGATTACCAGGGGAGCTACGTCAGAGAATAGCACCTCGGGTGGATATTCACACACCAACACCGGCTATGGCGGCGGCTATACACAGGGACAGCCAAGTGCCCAGATGGTGAGAATGTTAATAAATATGGGACAGTACGCAGCGGCATTAAATATGCTTAATTCACTGCCGCAGAATGCGGAATGGTTCTATTTGCGTGGACTTATAAATATGCGTCGTGGCTACTATGACCAGGCGGTTGCCGATATAAATAAGGCAATATCAATGGACCCGACAAATGTTGAATACCGTTCAACTCTGAACAACATAAACAACAGAAATACAACCTACACAAACACCAGTCCGTATGCAAGCACTGCCTGCTGTGATATGATGCCGTGCTTATGTTTGCCGATCTGCTGTCCGTGTGATGGCAGCTGCTGTTGTTGATTTTGATTATCAAGATATATAAGAAAGGAAAAAATAAAATGCCAAATAAAGAACATATAACCTCCATAGGCGGTCAGGCTGTAATGGAGGGTGTAATGATGCGAGGACCGTATAAAACTACGGTTGCCGTAAGAAAGCCGGATGGCGATATTGAAAAGAAAATTGACGAAAACGGAACAAAAACCCGTGCAAAGATATGGAAGCTTCCGATATTCCGCGGCTGTATCAATTTTATCGACAGCCTTGTAATCGGTATGAAGGCATTGATGTTCAGTGCTGAGTTTATCGACCTTGAGGAAGAGGAAGAAACAGAAAGCAAGTTCGATAAATGGCTTGAAGAAAAGCTCGGTGACAAGATAAAGGACGTAGTAATCTATGCTGCGATTGCTATTTCGATAGTATTCAGCATAGGCGTATTTATGCTTTTGCCGGCGTTTATTACAAGACTTATCGAAGCAATTCCGGGAATAGAATTCATAACCTCAGCCCACGCATTCACAAGCGTAACAGAGGGAATACTCCGTATGCTGATATTCTTAGGATATATGGCACTTGTGGCTCAGATGAATGACATCAAGAGAGTGTTTGAATACCACGGTGCGGAGCATAAAACAATTGCGTGCTATGAAGCAGGTGATGAGCTGACGGTTGAAAACGTAAAAAAGCATACACGTTTCCATCCGAGATGCGGTACAAGCTTTTTGCTGTTTGTAATGATAATCAGTATTGTCGTATTCTCACTTCTTCCGAGATTTGATACCTTCGGTGCAGTTGCAGGAACATTTTTAAGATTACTTACAAGACTTGCACTTATGCCGGTGGTTGCAGGCTTATCATATGAAGTAATAAAGCTTGCAGGCAGAAGCAAGAGCAAGTGCGTAGGCTGGCTTTCAAAGCCGGGACTGTGGCTTCAGAGGCTCACAACAAGAGAGCCGGACGACAGCCAGATAGAGGTGGCAATTGAAGCAATGAATCCGTGTATTCCTGAAAATAAAGAGGATGACAAATGGTAATTTACGAGCTTGTAAATGAAATAGCATCAAAATTAATCGAAAATCCGGAGTATGAAGCGAAGGAGCTTGTGATGAGCGCATCCGGACTAGGCCTTACGGAGCTTACGATAAACCGCAATAAGGAAGTAAGCGAAGAGCTTAAAACCAAGGCAGAACAACTATTGACACGCCGCATAAGCGGCGAGCCCTTGCAATACATAACCGGAATAGCCGGATTTATGGGGCTGGAATTTGAGGTTAATCCATACACCTTGATACCTCGTCAGGATACGGAAACCCTTGTAGAGCTTTTAATTGAAAGAGCAAAGGCAGGTGCAAAAATTCTTGACATCGGCACAGGCACAGGGTGTATAGGAATAAGCCTTGCAAAGTATGTAAGGGATGCAAGGGTAACGCTTGTGGATATAAGCGAAGGAGCACTTGAAACTGCAAAAAGAAATGCTGTTAAAAACGGCGTTGCGGTCGAGATAGTGCAGCTTGATATTTTAAATGAAATTCCCGAAGGGAAATTTGATATGATTGTATCAAATCCGCCCTATATTGAAACAGAGGTAGTAAAAGGACTTGACACAACTGTTAAGTACTATGAGCCCTTGTCAGCACTTGACGGCGGCGAGGACGGACTGATATTTTACCGGAGAATTACCGAAATCGCACCGCAGCTGTTAAATGACGGTGGAATACTTGCGTATGAAATCGGCTATAATCAGGGCGAAAGTGTATCGCAGCTTGTGAAAACGGTTTTTGGAAATTCAGAAGTGATAAAGGACTACTGCAATAACAACAGAGTAGTCTGTGCAGTTAAATAAGGAGAAATATGTTTAAAATAATAAAAACAAACGGAAAAGCAAGACGAGGCGAATTCAGAACAGTACACGGTGTTGTACAAACGCCGGTGTTCCAGAACGTCGGAACAATCGCAGCTATAAAGGGTGCGGTTTCGTCTTTGGATTTAAAGGATTTGGGCTGTCAGGTGGAGCTGTGTAATACTTACCATTTACACCTTCGTCCGGGTGATGAAACCGTAAAGAAGCTCGGCGGATTGCACAAGTTTATGAACTGGGACAGACCGATTCTGACAGACAGCGGCGGCTTCCAGGTATTTTCGCTTTCAAGCCTTCGTAAGATTACGGAGGAGGGTGTGCATTTTGCATCGCATATTGACGGTCATAAAATATTTATGGGACCTGAGGAGAGTATGAGAATACAGTCGAATCTCGGCTCAACAATCGCAATGGCGTTTGATGAATGTATCGAAAATCCGGCAACTTATGACTATGTAAGAGCATCAATAGACAGAACATATCGCTGGCTGGTGCGATGCAAGGACGAAATGGCAAGATTAAATTCATTGCCCGATACAATAAATAAAGAGCAGATGCTCTTCGGCATCAATCAGGGCGGCACATATGACGATTTGAGAATTGAGCATATGCAGAGAATTGCAGAGCTTGACTTGCCGGGCTATGCCATAGGCGGACTTGCAGTGGGCGAGAGTACAGAGGAAATGTATCATATTTTAGACGTAGTGCTTCCGCACGCACCTCAAAATAAGCCGAGATATTTAATGGGCGTAGGAACTCCGTCAAATATCATTGAGGGCGTGGCGAGAGGTATAGATTTCTTTGACTGCGTAATGCCTACACGAAATGCACGTCACGCATTTATATTTACACGAAACGGTACACTAAATCTTATGAATGCAAAGCACGAGTTTGATACACGCCCGATTGATGAGGAATGTAATTGCCCGACCTGTCGTAACTTCTCAAGAGCATATATCCGTCACCTCTTCAAAGCGAAGGAAATGCTTGCAATGCGACTTTGTGTAATGCACAATCTCTATTTCTATAACGAGCTTATGGCAATGATAAGAAAGGCAATCGAAGAGGAGCGTTTTGAAGAATTCAGAGCCGAGTACTCACCGAAATTGGATAAGAGAATACAGTAATGTACAGAGTAAGCGAAACGATAATAGTAGAGGGTGCGTATGACAAGATAAAGCTTTCACGTTTTATTGACGCACCAATTCTTGTTACAGGCGGATTTAGTGTGTATCGCTCCGAAGCAATGCTTGAAACTATAAAAAAGCTTGCAAAAGAAACGGGAGTCGTGATTTTAACCGACAGTGACAGTGCGGGATTCCGCATACGAAACTATATCAAGCAGAGCATACAAGAGGGAAGAGTGCTCCACGCATACGTGCCTGATATTAAAGGCAAGGAAAAACGCAAAGCAGCACCGGGAAAAGAGGGCTTGCTGGGCGTTGAGGGTATGAGCGAGGAAGTAATTTTAGATGCACTTATTAAAGCCGGTGCAACGGTTGACGGAAGTACAGACGAAGTGAAGCGTGCAAGGGCGATAACAAAGGCTGATATGATGAAAGCGGGATTATCGGGTGTAGGCGGCTCGTCAGTGCTTAGAAAAGCACTTTCAAATGAGCTGGGTATACCGATGAAAATATCGGCAAATATGCTTTTGGGCGTACTAAACCGATTACTTGACTATGATGAATTTATT
>JAZQHZ010000180.1:0-5209 GCA_045540855.1 Clostridia bacterium | reverse complement strand
CTTTACTGCTTCAAAGATTATGTGGGTTAAAAAGCACGAACCACAAAATTACGCAAAGTGCCGCCACATCCTTCTTCCGAAGGACTATGTACGCTATAAGCTCACAGGTGAATTTGCAACCGAGGTCAGCGACGCAAGCGGTATGCAGCTTTTAGACATTGCAAACCGTTGCTGGTCAGACGAGGTTCTGGAAAAGCTTGATATTGACAAGAGCTTACTCGCAAAGGTTTACGAAAGCCCGGAGGTTACGGGTACAATCACAGCTGAGGCTTCAAAGCTCACAGGTCTGTGCGAGGGTACAATCGTAGTCGGCGGTGCAGGTGATAATGCCGCTGCAGCTGTTGGAACAGGTGTTGTTAAGGACAAGACAGCATTCACTACAATCGGAACATCAGGCGTTGTTTTTGCACACACCTCAGAAATGTCAATCGACAAAGCCGGCAGAGTACACACCTTCTGCTGTGCTGTACCGGGTGCATGGCACGTAATGGGCGTTACTCAGGCAGCGGGACTTTCTCTGAAATGGTTCAGAGATAACTTCTGCGAAAGCGAAATGAAAACAGCTGCCGAAATGGGCGTTGATGCGTACTACTTAACAGACAAGGAGGCTGAAAAGTCACCTATCGGCTGTAACAAGCTTGTATATCTCCCGTATCTTATGGGAGAAAGAACTCCGCACTTAAATCCTGACTGCCGCGGTATGTTCTTCGGTTTAAGTGCAATCCACACAAAGCGTGATATGATAAGAGCCGTTATGGAAGGCGTTTCATACTCACTGCGTGACTGCGTTGAGGTATTGAAGGAAATGGGCGTTGACATTTCGGATATGACTGCCTGCGGTGGCGGCGGTTCAAGCCCGTTATGGAGAAGTATGCTTGCTGACATCTACGGCTGTCCGATCAAGACCTGCACATCAAAGGAAGGTCCGGCATTAGGCGTTGCAATCTTAGCAGGCGTTGGTGCAGGAATTTATCCGTCAGTTGAGGAAGCATGTGAAAAGATGATTCACTACAATCCGGCACAGGAGCCTGTTCCGGAAAACAGTGCAGAATACGAGAAGTATTATAACGTTTACACACAGCTTTACAAGGATGTAGAAAATACATACAAGAAATTAGCAGAAATATAAAATACAAGAGGCGTCCCATCGGGACGCCTCTTGTCAGACCGTCGACAAATTGGTCAGACCACGCATAATGGTTTAATAAAAATATAAAATTAAAAATTTATTTTCTTTTGCGAACGACGGGCGTCCCATCGAGGAACGCCCGCCGTTATGCGTTTTTTACGAAAAGAAACTCTAACGTACCCACGTACGCCTACGAGTTCCTTTTCGCAAAATCTGCCCTAATTTCTCGCAGTCTGCCAGCGTGTAGACAGGTTTGTCAACACGCTGACAAGAGGCGTCCCGTCGGGACGCCTCTTGTTAAAATTCTCTTATATATTCACTGACCAGAATCCTGTTCATTTCCTCCGGAGTTTCAACACATCCGCCATTGAGCCACTTTCTTACAATCGCATTGAAGCCGTTCTTGAAAAATTCTATATGATAATCAATATGCTCAAGCCCGAAATATTTCTCAGCCGCCTCCATATCAAAGCCCACAATATCCATTTTTATATCACCAAGCTTGAAATATGTTTTGTAAAAAAGCTGATTTTCCTGTATATGCCTGAAAAGCTTTGTATATCCGTTTGTCCTTTTCTTCTGTTCAATCTCGGGAGCAAATAATTTCAGAAATTCGTCCTCAAGATGAGCCTTCACCTTGTTCGCAAGATCGTAGATATCAATAAAATTCGCATAAAAGGTGCTTCTGTTAAGCTCTGCTCTCTTGCATATATCCGAAACCGAAATCCTGTCAAGCTCGTTTTCCTGTATCAGCTCTATAAATACCTTTTCGATTTTTTCTATACTTTCTCTTCTTCGTCTGTTATTTTTAACATTCATTATTCCAACACCTGTCCCCGTTTTGATGATTGATTTTTGATTTTAAATATATTATACTATAAGTGTATTAAAAACACAACTGTTGTTTTAATAAAATTTTAAAGGAGGACTTTTTTTATGAAGAAAAGCAGTTTTGTTTCATTATGTTTAGGTACAGTAAGCGGTGTTTTATTTGCACTTGGTATGTGTATGGCTCTGCTTCCCGAGTGGAATGCCTTCAAGCCCGGAATTATTTTCGGAAGCATTGGCATTATTTTAGGAATTATCACTATCCTTGTATGGAGAAAGATGGAAAACAAGGCACCGATTAAAATCAGCCCGAAAAATCTCGGAGTTATCCTTCTTTCAATCTTCGGTGCACTCACATTGGGCGTTGGTATGTGCTTCTGTATGGTATGGGAAAATATCGTGCTCGGTACTGTGATAGGACTTGTGGGAATTCTTGCTCTGCTTGCACTTATTCCGCTTTGTAAGGGACTTAAATAAAGGAGATACATATAATGAGCGATGTAGTAAAGAAAATATCAGACGGAGTAGTAGAGGGTTATAAAAAGATTGAAACAGGCGTCGTTGACGGCTACAAAAAAATCGAGGACAGCGTTGTAAGCGGATATACCAAAATCGAGGATAAATTCGTGGATGCCTTTCTCACCCGAGAGGGCGAAACCGTCGAGGAAGCAAAAGCCAGACTTAAAGCTACGCAGGATAAATAAAAGACAAGGCTGATGCATTTGCATCAGCCTTCAGACCGTCGACAAATTGGTCAGACCACGCATAACGAAATAAGAAAAATATAAAATTAGAAATTTATTTTCTTTAGCGAACGACGGGCGTCCCATCGAGGAACGCCCGTCGTTATGCGTTTTTTACGAAAAGAAACTCTAACGTACCTTACCTCAGCACATTCGGCTACGCCGAAGTCAGCCTTATGGCTGCCCGCCCTTCTTGGCGGTGCGTGTACACCTACGCCTTCCTTTTCGCAAAATCTGCCCTTATTTCTCGCAGACTGACAGCGTGTAGACAGGTTTGTCTACACGCTGAGAGCACCTCATTTGAGGTGCTCTAATATTTTACTTTAATATATAAAAACTCCGATAAGCATAAAGCCTATCGGAGTTTAGTTGTTTAAATCAATTATTTAACCATCTTTGCCAACTTTGTAAAAAATGCCTTACCTACGCTGTTTTTTCTTTGGCTGGAGTATTGTTTACGCAAATTTTTTTGAGTTTTCGTTTTTTACCTGATTTTTGATTCCTCCTAAGCAAAGTTTTGCTTACTAAAAACTTGCGTATGCACGTTTGAGAAATTTGCGTAATTTTCTTCAAGTACAGCAAGCTTATTAGCTTCTTCTTTAATTATCTCCGGAGAGACATGCAAGTAAACATTCATTGTCATCGACAAATCTGCATGTCCCAACAATGCCTGCACCACTTTAGGATTCATTCCCTGCTCGAAGCACCTGCAACAAAATGAATGTCTTATGCTATGTGGATACATATGTTCAAATTCATTAGGTTCCCTATTCTCTAATACAGATTGAACATTTTCATTCAAATTGATTTCCTTAACAATTGCATTGATAGCTTTTTCTGCAACGTGTCTCACCATCGGTGAACCCATCGTTGTAGTGAATACCAAATCTCTAAATTCTCCTTGACTACGATAATGTTCTCCCAATTGCTGTTTTAAAGTATCCTGTTTCTTTTTCCAACTCTTCAATTTCTGTTCTACTTCAGCCATAAACGGAATTGTGCGTTCTGAATTAGCAGTTTTAACTTGGGTGAATTTCATATCTTTCTTATGATCATAGTATTGAATAGAAAGTTGTCTTTTAATATTAATGCATTTGTTTTTCCAATCAATATCGCACCATTTAAGACCTCCGACTTCTCCGATTCTCAGTCCTGTATAAAACATTATATAGAACATTTCTTCAAAAGGATGCTCTTTGCAAGCATTCAAGAATATACGCTGTTCCTCCAAAGTTAAATACCTCGCCGTCTGAATTCTTTTATATTCCCACGGCACTTTGATATCGAAGCAAGGATTACTCTGTATCAAACGATTGTTTTGTGCTGATGCCATACATTCTTTAAATGTAGACAAGGCACTCCTTATAGTAGCGTTTGTCTTTCCTGATTTTGATAAAGCGTCAATCTGGCGTTGAATATCTAAATTAGTAATGTCTCTTATTTTCTTGTACTCAAATGCCCTGATAAAATTAGCAGTTACTCTGTTCTTTGTGGTATTAACACTCGTGGGTTTAATTGATGGAGCTTTATAAACTTCAAACCATTCCGAAAACCACTCTCCAAGAGTGATTTTAGAGCTCCTTATATCCATATTCTTTTCCACATCTTGTTTTGCTTTGTAAAAAGACATTTTCAATGAATTCAAATTTGTATCATACAAACATATTCTGACACCATTGATTGTCGCTCTGGCATTGTACTTTCCGTCAGGTCTTTGTGAAAAACCTTTGCCCAGTTCTTTTCCTTTTAAATTTTTTCCCATAATTCACATTCCTTTCTAAGCGAACATAAATAATAAGAAGAGAATTCAAAACACAAAAAATAACAAGCACTATATACTAAATACTATATAATATAAGTATATCATTGTTTCTTATTTATGTCAACCTTGACTTTTTATAATTTTGAATTTCCGCTTATTGATGTCAGCCATTTATCTAATAACATCTTATTTGCATAAAGTCTATTTCCAATTCTAACAACATATGGATTTTTATTTTTGTTTAATAATTCTCTTCCCTTTGTTGCTCCGATATTCATATATTCACAAAATTCTTTAAAGTTCAATAAGGCTTTATCCGAATTACTCATATCATTTTTACTCCTTTCTCCCTATTCATTACCCATCTTCATATATATCCTTCACACACAAAAAGAGCCAAGCTGTACCTCCAATTTCAGCACAATTTGGCTCTTTATAAAAAATCACTACCATAATATATGTAGTTATATTGCCACCGGACACATAGTATCCATACTATCCCAGAACAGATTTTTTATCTCATATCCATTCGGAATATCTGTTTCAGGCTGTATTTCACTTATCTGACAATCCTCTTCCACCGAAATATCTATCAATCTTCCCGTCTTATCATATACAGCCTTTATATGAGTTACAGTTTGTATGCTTTTATACACCGCATGCCGGTATTGATGCTTCAGTGGTTCAATCCGGCAAATATGAAACTCCCAACCATCGGACGAGCAAGCGAGGTTCGCCATATCTGAG
>JAZQHZ010000179.1:0-6118 GCA_045540855.1 Clostridia bacterium | reverse complement strand
TAATCATCAATCTTTGCAGTGATTTCCTCACAGCCCTTCATGCTGATAATACTGAGCTTGCCGACAATCGGCATTGAGTCGCCTAAAAAGTTGTTCATTTTGAAGTTTCTCCTTATTTTTACACGTGTTTTTAAGTTTGTTTACACTTACATTACAAATATATCATAATTTGCATTTTTTTGCAAGCATATTTGTGATATTTTTTCACCAAAAATTACAAAATAATTTGTACATTTTTTTACTTGTTTATAATCTCGCCGATATTATTGATTTTAACGGACAGTGTTCCGTCCTCGTTATTTATGATTTCAATGTGCTCACTGTCACGGTATAATTCCGCCGGCAGTATGATTTCAACGCCGATGTCGGTTGTCATTTTTATATTGGCACTCATTTTCTTGGTTACATACTTATTTATTTCAAAAGTTTCCGGCACCTGTGCTTCTTCAAGCTTTGCATTGAATTCATCCTTCATTGCCGGTCTGCCATCAAACACAGAGTTTGCAAGCTTATCTACCTCTATGCACTCGATTTCCTCGATATTTTCAGTTATGTACTCCTTCATACGTGCCGCAATCTCCATCGTATCGCCGCCGTTGTCCTTTGTGACCTTCTTTGCAAGCTTTGTCACCGCATTGATGCTTTCCTTTGACGAAATATCGTATACACATTCCAAAAGCACGTCTGCGATAAAGTCCATACTCTCGCCGTCAATCTTTTTCTTCTTGCCCTTGTAGCGGATTGACATATCCTCAAGGTCGATAAAGGCACATTCCGTAATCTTCTGCGACAGCGTCGGTAAAATGGCATAGTGGTTGATAATTGAATTGTTCACCGCACCATCACCCTGCTCCACACGATGTGTGTAGCCGATTTTGTTATCGCATTTCAATATCGCAATCACGTTTCTTTCCGATGCCATACAATCGCATACAACCACGTCGCACGATTCCGGATTTTCACTTGCCGCAATTCCTTCATACATTCTCTCGGCAACCGCCTTTGAAAGTGCAACAAAGTCCTCTTCATTTGCCGCATACTGCTTTATATGATACCGTATGCCACTGTTTTCATTGAATTCGCCCTTTCTCAGAGCCGGATCCTCATAGCACTTTTCAATATGGGTTGTGATGAAATTATTCACCGATGCATCGGATACGTCAAGCTCGTTATCCGAAAACACCGTCACACCCGACATTCCGTCCAAAATATGCAGAATTGCTTTATTTATTCCTACTATCATCTGTTTACCTCGCTTTGTAATATTACTATAATATAATATCACGTCTGCGAGGTTTTTGCAAGTGAATTTTTTAAACTAACTTTTCCGTTTTTTGCACAAAAGTATCGTAAACACCACTAACAGCACTGCCACAGCTCCGATACATATCCGCCATAAATTTTCTTTTTCCACTTCCGCCGCCACCGGCTTTTCCCACGTGTATTTTTTTACCTCGCAGTCTCCTGCATAGCTTAAAACCTCGTGCTCCGAGGGCATAACGGCACCCATTTCAAGGCGGAGAATGTCATAACTCTCGCCTGTATCCTTTAAAATTATATAGCTGTATTCGGGAACACTTTTTCCGTTCTCCGTATAAATATCGCCAAAAATCACGAAATATACACCCTCACCCACATCATATACCGTTTCAATATCACAAAGCTGTGTCGAAAAGCTGACGTTAAAGGCTTTTGTGTACATATACTTGTCTCCGCTCAGACAATAGCCCTTATCAACAAGCTCATTCACCGGCGGATGTGTGGGAGTGACATTAAACATTTCCTTCACCACATAATCAATAAAGGCAGCATCCGCAAGCATTATATCGCCTCTGCTGTCCGTTTCCCTGTACGGATAATTTATCGCCGCATAGAAATTCCGGTGAGTGTTCAGAACATACCTCATCAGCGAATCCGTATCATAATCACATATATCAAAGCTCATAATATCTGCCACCGATACAATAATTCTCCTTAATGAATCCAGTGCTTCGGTAGTCATACTGTTGCGGCGGTCGATAAATTTATAGCCATAAATCTGCTGTTCCTTTAAATCATTCAAAAGATTATATGCCGCACCGATTGTATTTTTGTGAGTATCTGCCCTGCCGTTTCTGAGCGTGGCAATGCGTATAACTGTTTTATATCCGTCCGCCACGCATTTTTTAAACGTATCGTCCTCTATTTCATAAAAGCCGTCAGGAGTGCGGATATATTCATATTCTCCGCTCTTTACTATTGATATTTCACCGTCATATTCCGATATTTCAAGCACGTCCGTCAATTGAGGACCGTCCGCCTCGTCATAGGCACATATATTTATTCCACCGTCAGTCTGTGATGCAGTTATGAGATATTCTCCCGATTTAAAATCCGTAATATACGCAAAAAACATTCCGTCCTGATTCTTTATCGCATTTGTCAGCACCTCTGTATAGGCATATGCGTGGGACGGAATAATAATTAAAATAAGTATAGCAAGCCATTTTTTCATTTCTGTTGCACCTCTCACAAATTATTATGTTCTTTAAACACAAAAATATTTGCTTTTTTTATTGTGGTGTGATATAATAGTTTATATTAATTATATCGTAGGAGCTAATTATGAAAAAATTTTTATCTGTTTTATTGACAACCGCAATATTATCCTCAATGCCTATATCTGCACTTGCAGATACAGCAACATACAGCGAGTGGGCAAAGGACAGCATCGAAAAAGCAATATCACTGGATATTATAAGCGAAAATAATAGCATTGATTATACAAAAGCTATCACCCGCGAGAAATTCTGTGAGCTTGTTTTTGATTATTGTTTCAAGAATTATTTCAAGAATTATACCACCGAGGAAATCAGTTCTTATTACGAAACCAACAATCATTTTTCACATCATTTCAGTGATACGGATAATTACAAAATTTTAATCCTTTCCGGCATAGGAATAATACAAGGAAAATCAGACACAGAATTTGCACCTGATGACACTCTCACCCGTGAAGAAGCTGCTACAATTCTTAATCGTGTGATATATAAGATGTATCCGATTTTTCATACCGACCTTTTCTTTGAATTTGATGATTCATCACAAATATCTGACTGGGCAATGGATTCCGTACAGATAATGTGCAATCTGGGAATTATGAACGGTGTTGGCGACAATAACTTTGCACCGCAGGATACATATACAACCGAACAGGCTATTGCAACAATTATGCGTCTGGATGCGGCAATTAACACGCCCGAAGAAGAGCTTGAACCGTCTGAAATCACGGTAAGTGCTCCGGAAACCTTTGCAGACAAATTAAACGCACAAATGCCTGAGGATAAAAACTATATGTTTTCTCCGTTTTCAATCAAAATGGCACTTATGATGGCAGCAAACGGAGCAGACGGTGAAACACTTGATGAAATACTCACCGCAACAGGAGTAAGCGACGTTGCTTCCTATAATGATGCTGCAAAGGATACGCTCAAAAAATATTCACAGTCTGATATATTAAGACTGAATGTTTCAAACTCAATCTGGATTAACACAGATCAAACCAAGCAAAGATTTTCAAAGAATTTTGAAACAACTGTTAAAAATTCACTTAATGCCGAATCCGGCACAGTAACAAATGATACAGCACCGGACACAATTAACGGTTGGGTAAATGAGAAAACAGAGGGCAAAATCCCGGAAATCATTACAGAAGCTAATTCTGACTTCCATGCAATGCTGATAAACGCCGTATATTTCAAGGCAAGATGGCAGGATGAATTTTATCCCGGTAATACCGAAAAAGACATATTCACCTCAAAGAACGGCAAGGAAACAAGCATTGATTTTATGAACGCAACCGGTTATTTATATTCTGCAAGAGTCAACGGTGTAAAAATAGTCGAGCTTCCTTATCTTAATCGTGAAGATATTTTTGATGAAAACGGAAAATACGTTGAAACAAAAAAGTCAGAAAATCTCAGTATGTATCTTATGATGTCAGACTATGACTTCAATGCAGAGGAAATACTTGCTAATGTAGATTTATCATCAAATTACATTGCTTTGTCCGTACCGAAATTCGAAATAGAATACAATACGGAACTTAACAACATATTAAAGACACTCGGCATCAACAAGGCATTCGGAAAAAATGCAGAATTTGAAAAGATGTTTAATTATGACAGTATGTGGATTGATTCCTCCATACATAAGACATATATCAAGGTTGATGAAGAAGGTACCGAGGCAGCCGCAGTTACCTCTTTCGATATGGTCGGTGGTGCATTACCGCCCAAGCCCATAGAGCTTAAATTCAACAAGCCGTTCACATTTGTAATCAAGGATAACACAAGCGGCGAAATCCTGTTTATAGGAGAGTATGCGTTTGCAGAATAATACACAGTGTATCACACTGATAAAAATTATATGCTAATTTGAAAGGAAGAACATAGCTATGATTCACAACGACATTAAAAGCATTTTAATTTCAGAAGAGGAAATCGCAAAGGCAGTTTCAAGAATTGCTGATGAGATTAACCGCGACTACGAGGGCAAGGAAATCCTTTTTGTAGTTATTTTAAAGGGCTCACTCGTATTCGCAGCTGACCTTATGCGTAAAATCAATGTACCGTTAAGAGTAGACTTCATGCAGGCTTCAAGCTATGGCAGCGGCACTGAATCAAGCGGTCTTATCAAAATAAAGAAGGATCTTGAGAACAGAGCAGACGGCAGACACATCCTTATTATTGAGGATATTATAGACAGCGGAAACACACTTGCAGCTTTAAAGAGCGAGCTTCTCGAAAGAAATCCTGCAAGCGTTAAAATCTGTACATTACTCAACAAGCCGGAAAGACGTGTAACTCACGTTGATGTTGATTATTCAGGAATCGAAATCTCGGACGAATTCGTTGTAGGCTACGGTCTTGACTTTGACGAGCGTTACCGCCACCTTCCCTACATCGGCATCTTAAGCCCGAGAGTATACGCGAAGGTATAAATAAATGCAGGGATTTGAAACAATAATAACAAGCATCACCACTTTGGGGCTTGCAATGGTTATCGGCTTTGCAAGCATTAAAACAAGGTATCTTGACATAAAAATCAAGGATGCAATTTCAAGGCTGATTATCCGCATAACCTTGCCGTTATTGATGATAACCTCGCTCACAAAGCTGACTCTTGATTCACAAAAAGCCACAAACAGTATAATAATGGTGATTTCTTCGCTTATTGTTGTCGGCATATTATATTTTTCAGGACACATCACAACCCGGTTTCTGAAGCTTGATGATGCAAAACGAAGGACGCACATCAGTATGAGTACATTCGGAAATGTAGTGTTTATCGCATACCCGCTAATTCAGGCACTATTGGGTGACGAAGGACTTTTATACGCCGCACTGTATGCGTTTTCAAGCGATTGCTGGTTATGGACTGCCGGAGTTTATACAATGTCCGGCGGCACCGACAAAAGCTCGTCTTTCTGGTCTAATCTGAAAAAGATGGTTACACCGTCCACAATAGGATTTATGATTTCACTTGTTATGCTTATAACCGGACTGCGGTTTACAGGCATTATTAAGGATGTACTGACAAACGTCGGCTCACTTACGACGTATCTGTCTATGCTGTTCATCGGTATGACACTTGCAATGGTGGATTTCAGAAATATTTTCAGGCGTGTCAGCCTTTATGTGCTGATTGCGGTCAAAATGCTTATTATTCCGGCAATGCTTGTGCTCATTCTGAAATTCATACCGATTGATGAGGTTGTAAAATCAGTATTGATTTTACAGGCGGCAATTCCTACCTCAACAGTAATAGTAATACTTACGACCGACTATGGCTGTGATACAATTTACGGTGCTGAGGGAGTATTTTTATCAACTCTCATAAGCCTTTTAACGCTTCCGGCGATGTATTGGTTTATGCAGATGATATGGAGGTAATTATGGCAATTCCGAATGATCCGGCGATTTTATTAAGCTATATCAACACACAACTGCGTGATTTTTATCCGTCACTTGACGAGCTTTGTGCTTCACTTTGCGTGGACAAGGATGAAATCACAAAAAAGCTTATGATGCTTGGCTATGAGTATAAAAGCGAACGCAATCAGTTCATATAAATAAGG
>JAZQHZ010000178.1:0-7692 GCA_045540855.1 Clostridia bacterium | reverse complement strand
AGCTGTGCACTTGACAGATGCAATAAAATGATTTCAAAATTCAATACTGAACATTGTCCCGGAATACTCACTATCGAAGGCGGCGAAATGATTACCTCGACCGATATTTTACATTTCCTTCACCAAGCCGGAGTGAAAATGATTGCACTTACGTGGAATCATACCAATCAACTTGCAAGCGGTGCGGATGACGAAAATCCTAACAGCGGACTCAGTGAATTCGGCAAAGCAATTGTAAAGGAAATGGATAATCTCGGCATCTACGTTGATACTTCGCATCTCAATGACCGCTCATTCTATGACGTGGCACAGATTTCAACAAAGCCGATTATTGCCTCACACTCCAACTCACGTTCTGTGTGTTCTCACCGAAGAAATCTTACGGATGATATGTTTGAAATTATTATGCAAAGCGGCGGCTGTGTGGGAATTAATTTTTATCCGCCGTTTCTTAACGAAAGCGGCAATGCAAATATTGACGATATAATCCGCCACATTGAGCATTTTATGGAGCTTGGCGGCGAAAACCATATCGGAATCGGCTCTGATTTTGACGGAACGGACGGGCTTATGCCTGAAGGAATCAGCGGTTGTCAGGATACATATAAGGTCTTTGACAGACTGCTTCAGCTTAACTATACATACAGACAGGTAGCTAAAATCAGCCACAGAAATTTCGAAAGGCTGTTTAAAACAGAAAGGAAAAAATAATGCCAAAATTTTTTGTACCGAAAGAAAATATCAACGGTGATACCATTATCATAAATTCAGAGGACGTTTCACACATCACACGTGTGCTTCGCATGAACGAGGGTGATAAGCTTTTGCTTTGCGACAGCAAGGGCTTTGACTATGATGTTGAAATTACAGAGATTTCACAAAAGGAAATTATCTGCCATATACTTGATACCAAAAAGAGTGATACGGAGCCAAATATTGAGGTTATTCTGTTTCAGGGACTTCCCAAAGCTTCAAAAATGGAATATATCATCCAGAAAACCACCGAGCTTGGAATTTCCAAAATTGTACCCTGCACACTCTCACGTTGCGTTGTAAAGCTCGAAAACGCAAAGGCTGAGGCTAAGAAAATCGACCGTTGGCAGAAAATCGCCGAGGCGGCTGCGAAGCAGTCAGGACGTGGGATTGTTCCTGAAATCTCAAATGCCGCAACGCTTAGCGAGGCAATCACTCAGCTAAAAGAATGCGACATCGCCTTCGCACCGTATGAGTGCGAGGATATGCAAACCTTGAAATCAGTGCTTACCTCAATCGAAAACCCGAAGAAAATCGGTTTTATAATAGGTCCGGAAGGCGGCTTTGATATAAAGGAAATTGAGCAGCTACGAAATGCCGGAATCAAAACCGTCACCTTAGGCAAGCGTATTTTGCGAACTGAAACCGCAGGTGAGGCAGTGCTTGCAATGACAATGTATGAAAAGGGCGATATAAACTGATGCTTGAAATTTTTGTTATAGATTTACGCACCTTAAATCCCGATGATGTAATTTTATGCGAGGAACGCAGAGAAAAACTGAAAAGACTTAAAATGCCTCATTCCCGACTTGAAGCAATAGGTGCAGAAGCGGCAATGATTATGGCAATACGCCATTTTTATCCCGATGCTTCCCTGCCCTTGCAATATTTCAGAAACGAGCACGGCAAGCCGTATCTTACGGATTATCCGGACTTATTTATCAACGTTTCGCATTCGGGCGATTTTGCAGTATGTGTTGCATCGGATACCGAGGTTGGCATTGATATTCAAAGAATACGCACTGCCAATTTCAGGATTGCACAGCGCTACTTCACAAAGGAAGAGTGCGACTTTATCGGCAATGATAATTTAAGATTTTTTGACTTATGGTCAAGAAAGGAAAGCTATGTAAAAGCGACAGGTACGGGAATTACAGTGCCGCTGAATTCGTTTTCCGTACTTTGCGATACAGAGAAATATCGCTTCATTCCACTCACTCCGCCAACGGATGAATACGTTATGTGTGTATGTAAATTCAATGAATAACTTCACCTCACAAGGATATAATACCTTCTGAGGTGATTTTTTATGTTATCGTTAATTTCTTCCGTTTCGCAGCTGTTCTTTACCTGCGTAATCGGTATATATTTTTTCACAAAGCTACGAAGCGAAAGCTCTGATATAAGCAATCATAAAATTGAAAACACACGTGAAGCCGAGCATCTTAACAGAATGCGAAAAATCAGTCTTACCAAGCCACTCACCGAAAAGACACGCCCCTCATCCTTTGACGAAATAATCGGCCAGGCAAACGGGATCCGGGCATTAAAGGCTTCTCTTTACGGCGAAAATCCGCAACACATTATCATATACGGACCGCCCGGAGTAGGTAAAACCGCGGCGGCACGCCTCGCACTGGAGGGTGCTAAGCTGTCGCCTCAGACACCTTTTGGCAAGGATGCGAAATTTGTCGAGGTTGATGCTACCACCGTACGCTTTGATGAACGCTCTATTGCCGATCCCTTAATCGGCTCGGTGCACGATCCTATTTACCAGGGTGCAGGAGATTTCGGGAATTTAGGAATTCCCGTCCCAAAAGAGGGTGCTGTTTCAAAGGCACACGGCGGCGTATTGTTTCTTGATGAAATCGGCGAGCTGCATCCCGTTCAGATAAACCGCCTTTTAAAGGTTTTAGAGGACAGACGGGTTTGCTTTGAAAGTGCGTATTATTCCACCTCAAACAAGAAAATCCCTACCTATATTCACGATATATTTAAAAACGGTCTGCCTGCCGATTTCAGGCTTATTGGTGCAACCACCCGTCAGCCTCACGAAATCCCCGAAGCTATACGCTCACGATGTGTGGAAATATTTTTCTCACCGCTAAACAGGCAGGATATAGAAAAAATCCTTATAAATGCACTCACCTCACTTGACGTAAAGGCTGATTTTTCTGCCTTACAGCTCATTTCCTTTTACGCCTCAAACGGACGTGATGCAATCAAAATCCTTCAGACTGCCGCAAACATCGTACTGCTTGAAAACAGAAATGTTATAACTCTCGCCGATGCTCAATGGACGCTTAATGCAGGGCATTATTCTGCCACACCTGATAACATTCTCCCTGTCGCAAATTAAATAATCGGGTGCATTTGCACCCGATTCAGACCGTCGACAAATTGGTCAGACCACGCATAACGAAATAAGAAAAATATAAAATCAGAAATTCATTTTCTTTTGCGAACGACGGGCGTCCCATCAAGTAACGCCCGTCGTTATGCGTTTTTTACGAAAAGAAACTCTAACGTACCACCGTACGCCTACGAGTTCCTTTTCGCAAAATCTGCCCTAATTTCTCGCAGTCTGACAGCTTGTAGACAGGTTTGTCTACAAGCTGAATCGGGTGCATTCGCACCCGATTTCTATTATTTAATTCTGAATATACATACCGACTTCGGCGGAATATTATATTTTACACAATTTCCGTCTATCTTCGCAGCTACTTCACGGATTGTTACATTCTCCGGCTTATCAAAGCTGTTTTCAGCCTCCATATTATAGCCACTCATATAATAAACCTTCGCTTCGCTCTTGTCGCAATCAAGCATAATCTCGGCATCATAGCCGCTGTCACGTAAGTTTACTGCCTTGACAATAATATCATCATTTTCCTTCGATGCAACACAGTAAAGTGGCTCAACCACAAGCTCCGTCTTTTTAGTACGGTTCGTGATTTCGCTTTCATTTCCGTGTGAAATATAGCAGGTGATATTTCTATCTGCACAATCGAGCATAAGCTCGTATTCCTCATCCTTTTGAACTGTGTAGCCGAACTGATCAAGACAGCTGTTTCTTCCGCTTATATCCTCGCATACGGCACAGTCCATATTCTGCCAGCCGCCGATTTCCCACGAACGCTTATTGCCCTTATCCGCATAGTCGAACCACATCATAAATCCACGCATTCCGCTTGTCATCTTTGCCTTTACGCACAGTCTGTATGTATCGGTTTTAACCTCGCCTATCTTTACGAGCTCATCAGTGCTCTTGAGCACCACATCAGGATATGTAATAATTTCATCGCCATCGTAAAGCTTGATATCACGGTATATAACCTCTGTATTTTCCTGCGGTACAAGGTAGATTTCCTTGCCGGATTTATAGCTCCATATTTCATTTTCCACATCAGTTTCAAGCTTCGACTCAATTCCGACTTCACCCTGATGATTCATAAAGAGCTTCTGCACATAGTAATTCGGTGTTGCATAAGCATGGTGATTGTCAAACCATATCATATCCGGTGCCCAGTTACGGTAATCCACATTGCAGAAAAGCGGTGCATAGCACGCAAGTGCCACATTCTTTGCATTTCTTTCCATACCCACCATATAGCTTGCCTCTGCAAGTGCGTTATACCACGTATTGCCCCAGGTTGCATATTCACCAAGGAACACTCTTGTATTTGTCCACGGCGGAAGTCTGTCATAGTGATGATGATTTGCAATAAACCATTCCGGCGAAAGATAATAATGCTCATCTATAAGCTCAGAGCCGTTCTGCGTTGCACTTCTCCAGCCGCGTCTGTATTCGCCGCCACCCACAAACGGGCTTGCACTGTTGATAAGCTTTATCTGCGGATACTTCTCCTTTATCGCCTTATGGAAATAAGGATATCTTTCAAAAAATCCTTCTCCTACCTCTTCATTTCCTATTCCGAGATATTCAAGATTGAAAGGCTTTTCGTGTCCCATTTCACATCTTACGTGTCCCCACTTAGTTGTGGCATCTCCGGTAGCAAACTCAATCAAATCAAGTGCGTCCTGCACCCATTCGTCCATCTGCTCAAACGGCACAAGCCTCTGATGATGCGGGTCGTATCCGCCCGGAATTACCGGAAGCGGCTTTGCACCTATATCCTCGCACAAGAGGAAATATTCATAATAACCCAAGCCCAACGTCTGATTATAGCCCCAGTTATTCCTCTTTGACGGTCTGTCTTTCGTGTCCCCTATTGTATTCTTCCAACGGTACATACTGTCACGGTCATCGGCATTTATTGAGCCGTCGTGTACGAGACAGCCACCCGGAAAACGCATAAATTTAGGCTTTAAATTCTTCAACAGCTCGCCTAAATCCTTACGCATTCCGTTTTCACGTCCCATAAAGGTATCCTTCGGGAAGAGTGAAATATTATCAAGATACACTCTGCCCGGTGTCATAAGACGGACTGCAAGTCTCGCCGAATAATCAGTTTTGGGAGCTTTAAAAACAAGTGTTTTCTTTTCCCATTCTTTCGAAGCTATTGCAATTGTCTGCGAGCAATACTCTTCTCCGTCTGAGGCTTCAAGCGATATTTTTATCTCTGCATTTCTACCGTCACACGAGGTATAAACTGAGAAATTGTATTCGCATCCTTCCTCAAGTGGTATACCACTGTTATAGCCAAGATTTTTCACACCAATTCCGTCCATCGGCTCCATTGCATCTATCACAAGATAGTGCGGATTCTTCGCACTGCACGGATGATTTGTCTGAACACTTATGCCACCTCTGCAATCCTGCGGAAGAATTTTCTCCCAGGCAGTCAGATGATTATAGTTCGGATTATCCACCTCGCAGAATTCAAATGCGCGGTTGCGGATAAGCTCACCGTACAAGCCGCCATCCGCCGCGTGATTGATATCCTCAAAAAATATTCCGTATAAGTCTCCCAAAGGATGCAGTTCTTTTTTAGTATTTACGTGAATCTTCATAATTCTCTCCGTCCTATGATTACTTCAGTCTCTTCAATACTTCCCTTATCATTTCCCACGTTCTCTGAACTGATGAAATGCTCATTTTCTCACGTGATGTGTGAATATCAAACAGGTCAGGTCCGAACGATACGCAATCAAGTCCCGGAAGCTTTCCTGCAAATATTCCGCACTCAACTCCGGCGTGAATCGCCTCTATCACCGGTGCCTTGCCATACTGCTCTGTGTAAACCTCAACCATTAAATCTCTCAGCTGTGAATCCTTACGGTATTCCCATTCTGCATATTCGCCGTCAATATAAAGTCCGCCGCCGATGCTCTTCATAACTGCTCTTAACATATTTTGCAGCCACTTGAGCTGTGAGCCTACCGAGCTTCTCAGCGAATACAATGCACTCATTTTAGCTTCGTCAAGCTTTAATACGCCCATATTGAGCGAGGTCTGAACAAGGCCTTCAATCTCTGCACTGTAAGCATAAATTCCGTTCGGTGCCATCGAAAGGAAATCTGCTATATCGGCAGTATTTTTAACTGCCATAGCACTGCTCTTTCCCTTATTCACACACTTTATTTCAACTCCGGCATCTGTTGTACGTAACTCGTTTTTGAAAATCTTGTCATATTCATTTATAATTGACTCCACATCCTCAAAGGCAACAAGCTCTGCCATAGTATTTGAAGGAATTGCATTGCCCTTTGAGCCGCCATCGAGCTTTACAATTCTGACCTTGTCTCCCATGGCTGCGAGCAGTCTGCCCATGAGCATATTTGAATTTCCTCTGCCCTTGTGGACTTCAATTCCGCTGTGACCGCCCTGCAAGCCCTCAATACTGATTTCAAGAATTGTTCCCGCTGTCATTTCACGCTCCACGTCAATTGTGCATAGTGCATTTGCACCGCCCGCACAGCTTACTGTGAATACGCCTTCCTGCTCACTGTCTATGTTGAGCATTGTTCTGCCCTTGAGCATTGATACGTCAATATCTGCCGCACCGAACATTCCGATTTCTTCATCAACAGTGAAAACCGCTTCAATCGGCGGATGCGGTATATCCTTCGATGTCATAATTGCCATTGCAAATGCAAGTGCAATTCCGTCATCACCGCCCAGAGTAGTGCGGTCTGCCTTTATGAAATCTCCGTCTACAATTAGGTCTATGGCATCCTTTGTGAAATCAATCTCCTTGTCAGGATCATTGTCACATACCATATCCATATGTCCCTGAATTATTACCGGTGCTGAATTTTCATAACCCTCTGTTGCCGGTGCAAAAATGATTACATTATTGAGGTCATCCTGAATGTATTTTAACCCATTCTTCTTTGCAAACTCCACAAAATAATCCGAAATCATTTTTGTATTTCCCGAGCCGTGCGGAATAGCTGCAATCTCCTCAAAATATCTCATTACTTCCTTCGGCTCTGTATTTGATAAAACCATAATTTTCTCCTTTTTTTTCGATATACAGATATAATTATAACATATTTCTTGTGCATATGTCAACATTAAAAGAGCGTTTCTTTCAGTAAGAAACGCCCCTTTTATAATTATTCCTCAATTGCCTTCTTTAATGCATCAACCATATCGGTCTTTTCCCACGAAACGCCTAAATCCTCACGTCCCATATGTCCGTAGGCTGCAAGCTTTTTGTAAATAGGCTTTCTTAAGCCAAGCTTTTCAATAATAGCATACGGTCTTAAATCGAATACCTTTGCAACTGCCTCTTCAATCTTCTCCTCGCTAACCTTAGCAGTACCGAAGGTGTCTACAAGGATTGATACCGGGTTTGCAACGCCGATTGCATACGCAAGCTGTACCTCACACTTTGAAGCAAGACCTGCCGCTACAACATTTTTTGCTACCCATCTTGAGGCATATGCCGCACTTCTGTCCACCTTTGTCGGATCCTTACCCGAAAAAGCTCCTCCGCCATGCCTTGCATAGCCGCCGTAGGTATCTACGAT
>JAZQHZ010000177.1:0-7237 GCA_045540855.1 Clostridia bacterium | reverse complement strand
GTAACACGTTTTGAGCTCCAGCCGGGATTTGGTATAAAGGGTTCAAAAATAACCAAACTGGCAGACGATATCGCTCTCAGCCTTGCGGCATCGGGCGTGCGTATTGAAGCACCTATCCCCGGAAAGTCCGCAATCGGTATTGAAATCCCGAATGCAAAGGTAAGCTCAGTAACCGCACGTGAGCTTCTCGAAAGCCCTGAATTCAAGAATTCAAAGTCAAAGCTCACAGTGGTGCTTGGTAAGGACATCGGCGGCAATGTGGTTGTGGGAAATATTGCAAAGTGGCCGCACGTGCTTATCGCAGGTCAGACGGGCTCGGGTAAGTCGGTATGTATCAATACGATTATCACAAGTATTTTATATAACGCATCGCCCGAAGATGTAAGAATGATTATGATTGACCCGAAGGTGGTTGAGCTTGGTGTATATAACGGTATCCCGCATCTGCTTATCCCGGTAGTAACTGAGCCTAAGAAAGCGGCAGGTGCACTTAACTGGGCAGTAAGCGAAATGATGCGCCGTTACGATTTATTTAAGAATACGGGTGTCAGAAAGCTTGAGGGCTATAACGCACTTATGGAGGAAACAGGCGGCAAGAAGGAGCCGCAGCTTGTAATTATCATAGACGAGCTTGCAGACCTTATGATGGTTGCGGCAAAGGAAGTAGAGGATTATATCTGCCGACTTGCACAGCTTGCAAGAGCCGCAGGAATCCATCTCATTATCGCAACACAGCGTCCGTCAGTAGACGTTATCACAGGTCTTATCAAGGCAAATGTACCGTCAAGAATTGCGTTCTCAGTTTCAAGCCAGGTAGACAGCCGAACAATCCTTGACCGCGGCGGTGCGGAGAAGTTGTTGGGAATGGGCGATATGCTCTATTATCCGACAGGTGCACGCTCAGCAACAAGAGTGCAGGGTGCATTTGTTTCGGATGATGAAATTGAACGAGTAATTGAGTTTATCAAGGGCAATATCGGAGAAACTCATTACAGCGAGGATTTAGCGGAACAGATTGAACGCTGTGCAAGCGGAGAAAACGGAGTAACGCCGGACGCTCAGGAGGACGGAGACCCGTTATTGCAGGATGCAATCCAGCTTGCAATAGAGCTTGGCAAGATTTCAACCTCAATGGTACAGAGACGTCTGGGAGTAGGCTATTCAAGAGCCGGACGTCTTATAGACCAGATGGAGGCAAGAGGAATCATATCAGGAGCCAACGGCTCAAAGCCACGTGACGTTTTAGTAAGTCATGCGGATATGATAACACTTGATTCGGATGAATATTTCGAGGATGAGGAATAAACCAAAACGGAGATGCAAACGCATCTCCGTTTTGTTATAAAAATGGAAATAAATGGAAGAAAATGGAATTTCATGTCAACTTGTTGGCAGTTCACGCAAAAAGTATTGACTTTTTCGCTTTTTATGATAGCATAAAAGCAAAAAAAGAGATGGCAAAAATGAAGAAAATATGGGCTATAATTATGGCGACGATAATCATTTCAAGCACAACTGCAAATGCAGCTTGGGAATTTGATGAGAAGGTGATACAGGAGCGAAAAGGAGTGGATATAAGTGGAAAGGTTGTTAACGGGGTCATAGAAACTTATAGAATATCCTATGGCGATGGGCGTGATTATTATGAAATTCTTGACAAAACTTTTGATTTAAAAGGAAAAGAAATAGAAAAAGTTTCAGATGATGCAAATGTAGATGATATAATTACATATTTCACAGATAACAAGCAATCAATAATTGTAGATGATAAGGGAATAGGAAAACTTTATGATTTGCATGGGAAACTGCTCGCAAGTGATTTTCAATTAACAGGAATATGGGAAAAGAGTGATGTTGCAAGAAAAGTAATGAAAGAGGGAAAATATGGCATTATGTCATATGATGGTCGGTTGATAATCCCGATGGAAAATGAGGGTGCAGTTATATATGACAACAACGTCTTTGCCGCAGTAAACGGACAGGCAGTGACTGCATATAATTATTGGGGAGAGAGGATGTTTACTCTTGATACAGGTATTGAAATTGTCGATGCAGGAAGTGCAGATTGGATAGTAGTGCGTTCAGAGACAGAAGAGAAATATGCCTTGATAAATTATAAAGGCGAATATCTTACAAATTTTGAATATAAAAATATTAAAATTTACGACAATAATGAAGAATGGCAGAGCGGTTCATTTGCTGTGCTCTACAAAGAGAAAGAAGAAATGTATGTTAATCGGAATTTTGAGGAGATAAATATTTTTTCTGAAAAGGGTGTATATTGTCAGGGATATGAAGAGGTTGGCGACATTGCTATAATCAATAACAGAACAGAAAATAGTGACTTGATGACAGCGTTATACAATAAATCGGAAATGAAATATTCTGTTCCATTTCGCTACGGAGAAGTGGTAACTAATGGTGAAGTTATGATATACAATGCTGAAAAAAATTCATATTTATTAGATGTATATGGAAACAACATTAATAAGATGAATTTTAAAGTGTTTGAAATAAGCTCTTTTGAAGAAGGTGTAGCAATGGTCATAGACAGGAATTGGTCGCGATACTTTGTTGATTATAATATTAAGAAGATTTTTCCGGATGAATATAAAAATTGCACTATATCGCGTATAGATAACAATGAATTCCTTGTTTCTAACACAAAAACAGTAAAAATCCTCACTGCCAAGGGCATAATCGGCGAAGCATTATACACCGACGTAAAAATCGACATCAACGGCGTAAAAATTCCGTGCCGCAGTGTATACGGCTATGCCGCAGTGGTTGCAGAGGATTTGCGTAATTTCGGTTTTGATGTAATCTGGGATGAGGAAAATCGTATGCTAAGGATAACAAGAAATCCCGACTATTATACCATAACTCCGATGCAATACGAAGCGGACGGAGTATCGGGAGAGCATTATGCCGACATCTATGGCTCGGATATCAATGTAGAATACAATGGCAAGCGATTATCCTCATATTGCATTGACGGAAGAACGTTAATAAAAATAGAGGATTTGGCGGCAGAAGGAATTACATTCGATTACGATAACGCCATGCGTACACTCTATATGTCAGTTGACGGGCTTGAAAGGAAATAGTGCTATATTTATGTAATCAATAAAGGATAAATTACGTTTTTTCGGCATTTCTTGACTTTAATTTTATTAGGTGTTATACTAAAATAAGCAATTAATCAAGGAGAGTGCGAACAATGAATATAAAGAAAATCACAGCGGCGATTTTAGCAGCAGCATTTGCTGTATCATATCCCGTAACTCTTGCAGATACTGCAAAGCTTGCGGCGTTTCCGGGTGCAGAGGGCGGCGGAATGTATGCAACCGGCGGACGTGAAGTGGCAAGGGAAGTATATCACGTGACAACACTTGCTGATGACGGAAGCGTGGGAACACTGCGTGATGCGGTATCGGAATCGGATAGAATTATTGTATTTGATGTTGCGGGAAATATCGAGCTCACAAACGCATTGAATATCACAGGCGACAACCTCACTATTTTAGGACAGACTGCACCGGGTGACGGTATTTGTATCAAGGACAATGCAGTGACAGTGTTCGGTGATAACGTGATAATGCGTTATCTGCGTTTCAGAATGGGTGACGACGCAACTGTTGAAAACGACACCTTAGGCGGCAGAAGCATAAATAATGTCATAATTGACCACTGCTCAATAAGCTGGAGTACGGATGAATGTGCATCCTTCTATGAAAATACAAATTTCACGATGCAGTGGTGTATTGTTTCGGAAAGCTTAAAGCAGTCAGTACACGCAAAGGGCTCGCATGGCTATGGCGGAATCTGGGGCGGAAAGAACGCAAGCTTCCACCACAACCTCATAATGAGCCACGACAGCAGAAATCCGAGAATTGCAACTGCAGGAATTGATGCGGCATATAATGACGTTACAAAGCAGGTTGACCTGACGGATTTAGTAAACAATGTAGTATACAACTGGGGCGGCAACAGTGCATACGGCGGTGAAAATGGTGCACCGGTAAATCTTGTGAACTGCTATTATAAGCCCGGTCCGGCAACTACACATAAATCACGTCTTTTCCAGATTTCAGCCAAGGCAGAGGGCGATACAACAGGTACAAATAGCCTGAACCGTCCGGGTTGGGGAACAGACCTTTATGTAAGCGGTAACTATGTCGAAGGCAGTGCAGATGTTACTTCAGACAATACAAAGGGTATTGTGACAGACTCAAATTCAACAAAATACAGCGTATGGACGGATGCCAATATAACTGACGACGAAAAGACAGTACATAACCGTTACAGCGAAGAATACCCGATAACAACACAGACAGCACAGGAAGCATACGAATCGGTGCTTGAAGGTGTTGGTGCAAGTGTGGTACGTGACGAGGTGGACGTGCGACTTATAAATGAGGTTAAGACAGGCAGTGCCACATACGGAAACGGTATAATAAACTCACCGTCAGAGGTGGGCGGATATCCTGAACTGACAGGAACAAAGGCAAAGGACTCAGATAATGACGGAATCCCGAATGAATGGGAGGACAAAAACGGACTTGATAAGTTCGATGAGTCAGATGCACTGACAAAGGCAGCAAGCGGATATTTATATGTAGAAGAATACGCAAATGCACTTGCAGACGGCAGCTATGTCAGAAACGTAAGCTATGACCCGGATGTAGAGGATTATAATCCGGGAACAGACCCTGATGTTACACCGCAGCCGACGGCGGCACCTGAAAAGGAGCTGGTTTCATCGTGGACTGCAGCAGCAGGCGACGAGAATAAAGCGGCAGATACGGAATTTATGCCGGGACTTACTGCAATGATTCAGCTGAGTAGCAAAAAGACTGATACGGTGAATTTTACTGACGGTTCAACCTACAACTACGCAATAACAAGTAAAACAAACGGCGACTGGGATAAGTCAGCAAAAAAGGCAACAGGCAATGCATTAAGATACGAGGCAACGCAGGACGGTGTGTTCACTCTTTATGCCTATACAGTATCGGGTACAAAGACATTCTATGTAGTGCCTGAGGGTGCATCAAGTCAGGAAAGTGGAAATGTATACAGCGAAGAAATCACAGGTGCATCAGTGCCGGTTCTGTACAGTATGGATGTAAAGGCAGGCGACGTATATTATTTCTATATCGCCGGCTCAAAGGCAAGATTCTGCGGAGCGAAGTTTGAGGTTTACAAGGAAGTGGAAGCAACACCGGAGCCGACTACAGCACCGACAGTAGTACCTACAGCAGAACCGACTACGGAGCCGGTGATTACACCGAATCCGACACAGGATCCGTATCCGCCTCGTGAGGAATATGAAAAATTCGTAAGTTATTATTCAATAATAGAAGGTGAACTTAAAATAGGTGCATATAAGGCAGATGCGGACTATAATGACAGTGCTACATTGATAAAAGCAGAATATGACGATAATGGAAGATTGCTTTCGGTTATGACAATGGAGGTTAATTATGCAAAAGATTACACCGAGCTGTATTCCGGCAATTCTATAAAGCTTATGGTATGGAATGATATGGAGCCTGTTGCAAAAATGTGGACAATAGCAAATAAATAGTTTAAAACAATCCCTCGGTGCATAATCGAGGGATTGTTCTTGACAATGTTTTTTACAGGTGATATACTTATAATAACAGATGTTTTCGGAGGGATAAAAAATGCTAAGATTATTTGATACTCATAAAATAAGAAAAACAGAAGTGCTTAACGGTGTGTGGGATTTGTCTGTAAATGGCAAAGTATATAAAATGCCTGTTCCGGGCTGTTGGGAGCAGAATGTTGAGCTTTTATCATACCGTGGAAAAGGTACATATACAAAAAAACTCAATATTAGAAGAAACGGGAATATCCGTCTTGAATTCAAGGGCGTGAGTCATACTGCGGACGTATATTTTGACGGCGTAAAAATAGCACATCATTACAACGCGTTCACTCCGTTTTCTGCAATAGTTAGGGATGTAGAGGAAGGCGAGCACGAATTAAGGGTTGAGGTTGATAACAGCTTCGGCGAGCATTCGGCACTGCATATCCCGAACGATTACTATACCTATGGCGGAATCACAAGAGGCGTTGCTCTTGAGTATGTTGATGACGTATACATTCAATCAATGCATTTTACCCCGATGTGTGAAAACGGCAAATGGTCAGCACGAATTGAAGCTGTAATAGAAAACCTTGCCGATTCAGCTAAGGAAGCAGAGCTGTTATTTAACATAAAGGGACATGAAATAAAGGCAGGGACACGAAACATAAATCCGGGCGAAGAAATGGTAGAGGCTTGTATTGAAATACCTGAGGCACAGCCGTGGTCACCTCAGTCACCTAAGCTGTATGAGCTTGAAGCGAGGCTTTGCGGTGAGGGGATTTGTGATGATTTAATTGACCGTGTGGGATTTAGAACAGTAGAAGTCAGGGACACGAAAATATACTTAAACGGCGAAGAGATGTATATGAAGGGTTTTAACCGTCATGAGGACTATGCCGGAGTTGGCTGTGCAATTCCGCTGCAGCTTATGATGCAGGATATGGAGCTTATGCGAGATATGGGTGCAAATTCGGTAAGAACGTGCCATTATCCGAACGATGAGCTTTTCCTTGACCTGTGCGATGAGTACGGAATGCTTGTATGGGAGGAAAACCACGCAAGAGGACTTGTGCTTGATGATATGTTAAATCCGAACTTTGAAAAGCAGTGTGAGGACTGTATAAGAGAAATGATTGATAATCATTATAATCATCCGTCAATTGTAATCTGGGGAATATTGAATGAATGTGCGTCGGAAACCGAGGAAGGCAGAATGATGTATAAAAAACAGTACGAACAGATAAAGTCGATGGACACCTCACGTCCCACAACCTCAGCAACCTGTCGCCATTTTACGGATATTTCTCTTGACCTGCCTGACGTTGTTTCGTTCAATATGTATTCGGGTTGGTATAAGGATTGTGACGTAAAACAGAGAAATGACGAGGAGATTGACTGGATAATAAATTCAGGCGGAGAAAATAAGCCTATAATAGTAAGTGAGCTTGGTGCGGCTGCAATGTACGGCTATCGTGACCGTTCAAGATGCAAGTGGAGCGAGGAACGACAGTCAGATATTATCCGTGAAAATCTTGAGGTATATATGAATGATGATCGCATCTGCGGAGTGTTCTTATGGCAGTTTGCAGATTGCCGTGTGACGGAGGAGGGTGGCTGGTT
>JAZQHZ010000176.1:0-10243 GCA_045540855.1 Clostridia bacterium | reverse complement strand
AGAAAACGAATTGGATATATAAAGTATATCGACTTGAGAAATGATTTATCAATAAATAGAAAAGAACCGAATTTGTTAAAAAAATCAATTTAACAAATTCGGTTCTTTTAATCTTAAGTGCGAAAATTGACAGATTATCAGAAAATAACAGAAAAAGCGTAGTATTATGTGTTTTTATGACACACAGTCCTACGTTTTTTTATTTGTATACAGCAATTATCAAAACATTTCAAAAAGATTTTATTTTAGACAGAGAAAAAACTTGCAATAAAAAGAATTTAGTTAATTGTTGTAATATTAAATTTAATTTTTGGAAATTTACTCCAATCCGATATCCATAGACTTTTGATTTCTACACAAAATACAGAAAGTCAGAGGTTAAAAGATATGGAAAGTAAAAAAGTCAAAATTATTTTTTTAATCCTTAAGAACAGCTTAGGGATTAAGGTTTATAATAAAAACATAGAGAGGAGGTGCGAATCTTGAAAGAGGATTTCACAACCTTTGAAAGACGTATGGAAATACTCTCTATGCTTTTGAATCACAAACAAATATCACAGATAGAATTATCGAGAAGATTTTCGGTTTCTGAAGTTACGATATACAGTGATGTTAATGCATTAAGTAGATTCGCACCCATATGCAGTCGTCTGGGAAGATACGGCGGCATTTACCTGATGGACGGTTTTTCATTAAGAAAAGCATATCTTTCTCGTGATGAAGAAGAACTTCTAAGAGAATTATCAAAGGGACTTAACGGGAAACGGAAAATGCTTTTACAGTCCATTATACATAAATTTGCGATGCCTAAATAAAATAACTGTCAAAAACGGCATTTAGAATCTATATATTACCCCAACATAACCAAAGGCGTATTGCCGTTTTTGCGCCTTTGGTTGATTATAAGTTGTTAATCTGATAAAGCACATTTTAAGTGTGCTTTATCAGGCGAATAACGTCTGTATTTAACAAAGAAAGCTACGGAAGATAACGCCGGAGCAGTATAAAGGGCAAACGGATACTTTCCTATATAGTAGAGCCTATGATTGAATGCGCCATGACGATGTAAAGCTTCTACCCATAAATAAGATGCATCAGAGCGAGAAACATTTACAATCTAAATCAACTTTGCAAGTTGAATGGCGATGACGTTGTATAGGCATAATGATACTTCTGCTGAGTCTAGCTGCACAGGTGCAGCAAAGTCCGAGCGTTAAAAGCGTCGCAGGCAAGACAGCAGTCCGGGCGGATGCCGGGAAGGTGAGATTCCTATGGAGCAGTTGAGCAAGCTGCCGTTCGTTGGCTTAGATAAATCTTGATGATAGAGATTAGATAAAATTTAATCTGTGTCATAAAGATATAAAAGTGACCAAGCCATAAAACATTACATATTATCTTCAGACATAATTATGATAAGGGGAGGTGTTTTGCGATGAAAGAGAACAAAGATGTGATTTTTATCGTTAAAAACGTATTCAAAACGAAAGATATGGCAGATAAAGATAGATTCAATAAACAATACGGACAATACATAAATTTCTGCGAGAACAAAATTTGATTGATATACGAGCATGTGCTATAATAAATATGGTCATATATCAATTCCTCAGGAAGGAGGAACTTGATGAGAAATTTAACAGATATATATGTAAGACTGTCTGATGAGGACAGAGATAAGAGGTGTGCAACAGATGAAAGTGAGAGTATTCAGAATCAGAAGTCGATGCTCATAAATTATTGTATTGAGCAAGGCTGGCAGATTCATAACATTTACTGCGATGAGGATTATAGCGGAGCAGACAGGAACCGACCTGCATTCAATCAGATGCTTAAAGATTGTGAGGAAGGAAAGGTTGACATTGTTCTGTGCAAAACACAGTCGAGATTTTCGCGTGATATGGAAATCGTAGAACGCTATATTCATGGAAAGTTTCTTGAATGGAATGTGCGTTTTGTGAGTATTGTTGACCATGCAGATACAAGCGTGGCAGGTAACAAAAAGGCACGACAGATAAACGGACTTATCAATGAATGGTATCTTGAGGATTTATCGGATAACATAAGAAAAACCTTATACCATAAAAAGATTAAGGGCGAATATTGTTGTCCTTATGCGCCGTATGGCTATAAGCTTGATCCGGAAGATAAGCATCACTTCGTGATTGATCCGCCGGCAGCAGAGGTTGTGAGGAGTATTTTTGAAATGTACAAAAGCGGTATGGGATATATAAGAATTGCAAAGGCATTAAATGAGAAAAAAATCCCACCGCCCGGAGTATATAAAGAAATGCAGGGATTAAACTATAAAAATCCATATGCAAATCTTGTTACAACACAATATTGGCGTGATAACACCATATATTACATACTTCGCCAGGAAGTATATACGGGAGCCGTTGTTCAGGGTAAAACTAAGAATTTGTCTTATAAGAGCAAAAAACGTATAAAAATACCTCGTAGCGAGTGGATTGTAGTGCCTGACATGCATGAACCTATCATTGATGAAAAACTGTGGGCGAGTGTACAGGAGCTTATAAGAAGCCGTCCGGGTAAGGACAGAGCATTTAAGGCAAAAGAAGGAGCTGAAATAAATCCGTTGCGAGGTGTGATGCGTTGTAAGGAATGTGGAGCCAATATGTGGAGAATGAGCTATCAATGTGCTCATGAACGGTATAAATATTATCGTTGCCGTACTGTGAAGAACAGTAAAGATGCCTGCAGTAATGTTGACAGTGTGCGTCAGATTGATGTTGAAGAGGTTGTTTTGAAGGAATTAAAGCTGCTGATTGATAATTGCTTTGAACCTAATAAGATTGATTTGAAAAAGGCTGATTCCTTATCAGGCAGAGTTGATTCTATGGAAACGGAGAAAAGACAGTTAGAAAATAAGATTTCAAAGATTCAAAAAGATTCAGTTAATCTTTACCGAGATAAGCTCAGTGGATTATTGAATGATGAGCAGTTCAAAATGTTGAATGAAAGCTTTAACAATGAAATTCGTCAGTGTCAGGAGAGGGTTGCATTGCTTGGAAATGAAATTGCTCGTATATCAGATGAAAAAGAATTAAAACTTTCAAAAGAAGAGATTCTTGAGAAATATCATGATGTTGATAAGCTCACATTTGAACTGGTGCACGAGCTTATTTCTTGCATAAACATAGGAAAATTGAATAGGGACACTAAAAAACGAGAAATAGAAATAATTTGGAAATTTTAGGAACATTTTGGCTATTTTTAAGCGTAATTTAAGCTGATTTTAAAGCATAATACTGATGTGCGATGCCCTGCATCAAGCAGAATTACAGGCGTATGAGCATCGGAAAATACGGGAATATCCGTATTTGAACGGATGAAAAATCCAATAATCAAGCCTACAGAAAGAAAAACAGAAAATAAAACAGAAGCTTTTATACGCATAAAAACACCTCGCACAAATATGATAGTCTATATTTATGCGAGGTGTTTTCAAATTATTATATAGCTGAATTCACTTTTGAGCAGTCGCAATCAAGCACTGCTTGTCTTAATGGCAATACCATACTCGGCGTGACTGAAAGCTCATCAATACCCATTGCAAGAAACAACGGTGCAAGCGAAACATCTGATGCCAGCTCGCCGCAGATACCTGCCCACATACCGTTTTTATGAGCGTTTTCCACCACAAGCTTTATAAGTCGCATCACCGCAATATGATGCTCGTCACAGAATTCGCTCATTTCACTGTTCTGACGGTCTGCCGCAAGAGTATATTGAATAAGGTCATTTGTACCGATTGAGAAAAAGTCAAGATGCTTGGCTAAAATATCCGAAATAATCGCCGCTGCCGGAGTTTCAATCATACATCCCAATTCAACCGTATCGGAGTAGGGAATACCCTCGTTTCTGAGTGAAGCCTTGACTTCCTCTGTGATTTCAAGAATTTTTAAAATTTCCCATTCCGAGGTTATCATCGGGAACATTATCGCAAGCTTACCGAATACTGAAGCACGGTATAATGCACGCAGCTGGGTTTTGAATAAATCGGGGCGTTTAAGACACAGACGTATTGCACGAACGCCCAAGGCAGGGTTTTCCTCCTTTGGCATATCAAAATAATCCACCTGCTTGTCCGCTCCGATGTCAAGCGTGCGGATTACGACACGCTTATTTGCCATCTTGGATAAAACGTCCTTATATGCCGCAAACTGTGCATCCTCGGTAGGGTAGGTGTCCGCTTCAAGATAAAGGAATTCGCTTCTGAAAAGCCCTATGCCCTCAGCATCGTTGTTAAGTACGGAATAGATATCGGAGATATTTCCGATGTTTGCACAGATTTCAACCTTCCTTCCGTCCTTTGAAATGCTTTCCTTGCCCTTTAAGGTGGCGAGCATTTCCTGCTGCTTCTTTGCCGCTTCTGCCTTTTTCCACATTGCACAAACTGTACCTTCGTCAGGCTCAATATAAATACAGCCTGCAAATCCGTCAACGATGGCTTCCTTGCCGTTATATCGTCTATCAAGAATATCAGGCGTGCATATAAGTGCAGGAATATTAAGCATTCTTGCAAGAATTGCAGTGTGGGAGCTTGGTGAGCCACCCTCTGTGACGAAGGCAAGCAGCTCGGATTTGTCGAACTGAACAGTCTCACTCGGAGCAAGGTCATCAGCAACGAGAATTACCGGCTCGTCAACGCATAAAGCATTGCCGGAGGTGCCCGATAAAATGCGTATGATTCTTTCGGATACGTCCTTTACATCCGCACCTCTTTCACGCATATAGCTGTCATCCATTGCCTCAAACATTGCCACAAAATTATCGCAGGTCTGGGCAACGGCAATTTCTGCATTTATGGTCTGGTCTGCTATTATATTTTTGATCGCTTCAATGTAGTCATCGTCCTCAAGCATCATCTGATGGATGCGGAAAATCATAGCATTTTCCTCGCCGACCTTTTCAACGGACTTTTCGTAAAGATTGTCAAGTTCAGAATTTGCTGATTCAACAGCTTTTTCAAAGCGTTCAATCTCAGACTCTGCACTTTCAACGTGGTATCTTTTTATCTTCTTTTCTTCCCGTGAATAAATATATATTTTTCCGAATGCAACACCGCCGCATACGGATTTACCTGTTAATGTAATCATTCCGAAAACACTCCTTATATTATGTGTTGTTCTTAGTATTTCATAATATCATTATACTATGTATTTTCTGAAAAATCAAAGGTTTTTTATGGAAAAGAAAAAACTCCCGAAAAAATCGGGAGATAAAAAACGTAAATACCCCAAGATAACCGTATAGCGAAAGCCAAAATTCTACCTGCTTATGCAGGTGGGTCGTTTCCCGGCTGCTTTATATGTCCACTGGCAGTCCCGAAGGAAAGGAGGCGTATACGCCACATCCGGAGAGAACATCCCTGTTATGAAGTGTTGGTAAAAAAGAGGCAATCTTCACGGGGAATCTCAGGGTGAATCATTTACTGTAATTATGATACCACAACAAATGTTAAAATACAAGTAGTAAATAATGTAATTTACGTTACAGTTTGATTACGATTTATTCTGCATCGTCCTCGCCTGCGAGCTCTAAGAACTTATTGTAAGCCTTTTCAAGCTCATCATCGTCCATAACCGGAGCAAGGTCAAGCATTTCCTTTGTATCGTCAACAAACTTAGCTTCAAGAATGATTACGTCATCACTTTCAACACCTGCATCGTCAACCTCAACGAATGCACAGTACATCTTTCCGCCTTCTTCAATTTCGAATGTACCTAAAGCAACGCAACGGATAACACCGCCCTCGCTGTCCTCAAGCTCTACGATTTCGATTTCTTCGTTTTCTAATCTCTCGTTTTCAGCCATTGTTAAAAATTTCCTTTCAATTTGATACTTATATTGTAATATAAAAAACGTGAAATGTCAATAAGATTTTAAGAATTTTTAGCACGCATCATATATGTTTCAAGTATTAAACAGGCAGAAACGGTATCAATAACATTCTTACGTTTCTGACCGCGTGTATTGGTTTCGTTAAGAAATACCGAAGCACCCATTGTAGTGAGTCGCTCGTCAATATATTCAATTTCGCCCTGATAAATTGTTTTTAAATCCTCGGCAAATTTATAAGTAGCCTCTGCACGGAAGCCTTCCGTTCCGTCCATATTTTTAGGTAAGCCCAGAACAATTTTTGACGGGTTATACTGCTTTATGATTTTATCCAGCTCCTCAAGCAGGATTTTACGGCTTTTATTTTTGATAGTGCCAACGCCCTGGGCAGTGAGCCCGAGCAAGTCGTTTACGGCAACTCCGACACGTGAATCTCCGTAGTCTATTCCAAGTATACGCATTTTTATTCCCCTTTATGACATTTAATAAATAATATTATATTCCAAATAAAAGAATATGTCAAGTGCAGTTTGGAAATACTTATCTGTAAAAGAGAAGGAGGAGAAAAATGGTTAATCTTGTAATAAGAACACTGATTTTATACTTAACGGTAATTGCCGCACTGCGTATTATGGGCAAAAGACAGATGGGTGAATTACAGCCCTCAGAGCTTGTGGTTGCGATTATGATTTCAGACCTCGCCTCGGTACCGATGCAGGATATAAGCCTGCCGCTGTTTTCAGGAATAGTGCCTGCAATCACGCTTATTGCGGCGGAGGTATTGCTGTCATTTTTGTGCCTTAAAAGCAATATGATGCGTAAATTCATAAGCGGCTCACCGTCAGTTGTGGTATATGAGGGAAAAATAATAGAAACGGAATTAAATAAGCTGAGATTCAATGTAAGCGACTTACTTGAAGAGCTGCGTATCAACGGCTATTATGACATAAATGACGTACAGACGGCAATAGTGGAAACAAGCGGAAAATTAAGCGTTATTCCGAAGGATATGTCACGTACGGTTACAGTGTCGGATATGGAAATAAAAAAGCCGGATAAAGAGGGCTTGCCGTACGTGCTTGTAACAGACGGAAGTATAAACTATTCAGAGCTCAAAAGAGCAGGGAAGAATAAAAAATGGCTTGAAACAGAGATAAAAAAACGTGGAGCAAATATAAAGGGTGTATTCCTGTTCTCGCTTGATATAACGGGTGAGGTATATATGCAGACTAAGGGAGAATATAAATGAAAAGTATGATAATAGCGGCAATTTTGCTTGCGGCAGTTTTGTGCGGAGGTGCGGCATACACATCAATGCTGAGTGATGTGTCCATTGAGCTTGTAAGAATAAATGAGGAAGTTCAAAAAAAGCTTGAAGCTGAAAATTATAACGAAGCACTTGATAAAATAGGAGAGATGTCACAGTATTTATCAGAGAATGAGTCAATACTTGCAGCAATGGGTAATCACGAGGAAATAGACAAAATGCGTACTAACATAGCAGAGCTCTATCGCTATACAAATGACAATATGAGGACGGATGCACTGTCAAAAAGTGAAGTGCTGGAATTTCTCTATATTCATCTTCCGAAAAATTACAGATTAAGGCTTGAAAATATCTTTTAATTATGCAAATTGCACAAAAATACTTGTTGAAACATACGAAAAATAGCAAAAGTTCTTGAAAAAACTACGGAAATATAGTATTATAATATATTATATAAGATATATAATGCAAGGAGGAAATCATATGTCAGAATTAAATACCGTAAAATACAATACCAAGCGTAAGAATCTGTTTTTGCGTGTCGCAAAGGGACATTTTGCGACAAATGATCGCCACAGTAACTATTACATAGACGTGGTGTTACAGAAGGCACGTCTGTCAGAGGCAAAGGCTGTTGCGGAGGAGTTGAGGTCATATTTCTATCAGACAACTATGGTTGATACGGTTTTATGTCTTGACGGTACAGAGGTAATAGGTGCGTGTCTTGCAGATCAGCTTACAAAGGCAGATTTCAGAGGAATCAATACGCATCAGACAATTTACGTTGTAACTCCCGAAATGACAAATTCAAGCCAGCTTTTATTCAGAGACAACACTGTTCCGATGATAAAGGGCAAGAATGTAATGGTGCTTGCAGTTTCGTATTCGTCAGGAAAGACGGTAGAGGCGGCAATTGATGCAGTTAAGTATTACGGAGGAAATGTAACGGGCGTATCGGCGATATTCTCAAATGTAGAGAAGAGTAAGGAAGGCGTTCCGATATATTCGTGCTTCGACCCGAACTTTATCGGCGATTATTGCAGCTATCCGGCACGTGATTGCCCGATGTGCAAAGCAGGCGAGAAGATTGACGGTCTTATGAACGGACACGGCTATTCAGCATTAAGATAACAATAGCGGCACTCCATAAGGAGTGCCGTTGTTCGTTTATGTATCCAACATTTTAATTCCCTCTGCCATTGACAGAAGCTTTTCGCATTTTGCAACGCATTCGCAATGCTCCCTGATATGCTCGAATACCATCGACCGCTTTACCGTGTCTGCAAATTCCATCACCATTGCAATGTCATCAAGACAGCTTTCTTTGGTAGGGATAAGCAGTGCATAGCCGTCATTTGTGCGGTAGAGCTCTGATATGCTTATTATTTCCGTATTCATCCTGATAAGTGCTTTACATACGTTATCAAAATCTGAAAATTCAAAGGTATGTAATGATACCGGTTTTTTGACTGCCTTTACACTTTTGATTTTTTTCTTTTTGTAATCTGTTTTTGTCAATTTTGACTTGGGAACACCTATAACGCCTTTTATATGTCCCTTAGCGGCGAGCAGCGGTAAATCTATATTAGCCTTTGAGAGCATAATTGTCATACCGTCCGGGTCAGATTCAGCCTCCATAGTGATGTTTCCCTGATAAGGATTGAAATCCGTTTTATCGTATATTTCGTTCATAAGCTCTATTATAAAACCGTTCAATGCTGTTGCATCTGAAAGGAAATGCTTGGGATCAATATCCATATCCATAAGGTCCTGAGAGGATAACGTAACCCTGACCTTATCGGGAGCAAGCTGTTCAATTTTCATTTAAGTCACCTGCCTTTATTTATATTATACTATAAAAATCTGATTTTGTACAGTGATTTTTTGATTTTATTTTTTTCCTATTTGTAAATTTTATAGTAATATATTATGAAATTTTTTGTAAAAACGCAAAAAACAGGGTATAAAAAGCGTTTCGATGACCAATAATAGGCTTGAAATAAGCTTTGGAGGTTTAATATGAAAGAAAATCAGAAAAAGAAATCAAAAAACAATCGTCTCCCGGTGTTTTACATAGCACTTTGTTGCTGTGTACTCGCAATAGGAGCAGCCGGCTATATTTCAGACAGTCTGAAGGCAGATGAAACCGCTACCCTCAGCAGTGATATAGTTCTCTATACCCCTACACCCGTCTACACTGCTGCTCCTGTTGAAACCTCATTTCCGTCTGAAGTGCCTGTATTCAATGAAGAGGTGCCGGATATTCCGGTTAGTGTGGAAATATACGAGGATGAAGAGGTATTTGAGGACTATACCTTCGATAATCCTGATATTATGGAAGTGAATGCAGAGGCTCAGATGTTTGAAGGTATTGTTATACCCTTGGACGGAGAAATACTCCAGCCGTTTTGCGCTGAGCCGTACTATAACGAGGTTATGGGAGACTGGCGTACGCATAACGGAATTGACATTGCAGCCGGAGAGGGCAGTGAAGTGATATGTGCCGCAAATGGAGAGGTGAAGGAAATAATCTCAACAGTATACGGAAAGCAGCTGACAATTTCGCACAGTGACGGCTTTGAAACGGTATATTCTCAATTCGAGCCGAAGCCGGAGCTGACAGCAGGCTCAAATGTACGTTGCGGAGATGTAATAGGAACGGTTGTTGCCCCGAAGGGCGAGCCGGTATCAGAGGTGCATCTGCATTTTGAGATAATACACGAGGGAAAGTATATCAATCCTGCGGATTTCATATCCGGCTAAATGGCAACGGCCCGCCAGACGGTCCGTTTGTTGTTTTGTGTGGTAAATTTGAATTTGTGGGGGTGTTTGGGGGGATAAAAATGTAGGGGCGAACCGTGTTCGCCCGGGACAACTACAGATATTGGGTAAACGGGCGAACACGGTTCGCCCCTACATCTGTCATTCAAAGCAATCTCAACACCAAACTCAAATTTGTTTGGTTTGTTTTTTGCAATTTGTGGGTTATGTTTGCAAATTTAAACTGCACCAATTCAAAGGAACTAATTAAAATCTGCAGATGGTTCCATCTCGCTTGGAGGGTGCACTCTTTTGAGCGAGCGTCAGCAAGGGAGATTTTCAAGAGGGAAATTC
>JAZQHZ010000175.1:0-2259 GCA_045540855.1 Clostridia bacterium | reverse complement strand
AGACCGCTTGGCCTCCGACTTGCGTAAAGAATTGCATCAAGGTACGGCTCTGCCTCCTCTAAGCCTATCGGTCTGCCGAAGCACATTACACCTATAACCGGCTTTCCGAAGCGGTGGAGACGCTTTATGTATTCAAGCTGCTCTCGTGGCAAATCAATATCACTCATTGAATTTGCTTCGCCTGTCATCTTGAAGCTTTCGCCTAAGAATACAACAACTGCATCCGATTCCGGGATATCCCATAAGCAGTCGTCCCAGAGATACGGGCTTGACGGAATAATAACATTTTCGCCGATTTTTGCTATTTCATCTGCGATTGATGATACTCGGTCCATATCCCCGCCTAAAATCCAAGTACCTAAAAGTGTACGCTTTTCAAAAAGCATAGGTCCTGTTGCAACGATTTGTGCATTCTTTGAGAATGGAAGAATATTATCCTTGTTTTTGAGCAATACAAGTGATTCATCCGAACAGCTTTCTGCGAGTGCATCGTGCTTGGAATAGTCGGAGATTTCCGGCTTTGAATACGGATTTTCAAATAAACCGTAGCTGAGCTTTACACACAGTACTCTTAAAACCGCATTATCAAGCGTTTCCATTGATACCTTGCCCTCATTGATAAGCTCCTCAAGGTAATCGATATAGCACTTGTCTGCCATATCCATATCAACACCGCAATTAATTGAAAGCTGTGCTGCTTCTTTTCTGTCGGATGCCTGACGTTGCTTAATAAGCTGGGCGATAGCCCACCAGTCGCTTATCACGAAGCCGTCAAAGCCTAACTCATCCTTTAAAAGCTCGTTTACAAGATAGTTGCTCGATGAAGCACATTCGCCGCCGAAGGTATTGAACGAGTTCATAACAGTAGCAACTCCTGCCTCAACTGCTGCCTTGAACGGACGCAGATATGTATTTCTGAGTGTGTAATCTGTTATTTCAGTATTATAGTAATCTCTGCCGCCTTCACTTGCAGCGTAGCCAATATAATGCTTGGCACATGCGGCAATACCTTCGTCCTGAAAGCCTTTTACAATAGCCTGAGCCATTTTAGTGCCGAGATACGGGTCCTCGCCGGGGCCTTCCACGCATCTGCCCCAACGTGGGTCATGAGATATGTCAAGCATTGGTGTAAATGTCCACTGCACGCAGTCCTTTGCTGCTTCCTTTGCTATTGCCCGATAGCCGTTATATACAAGCTCAGGATTAAAGCAGGCAGAAAGTGCAAGCGGAATGGGAAGTACGGTTTCATGACCGTGAATAGCATCTCTGCCGTAGAGTAAAGGGATCCCTGACGGACTTTCCTCTAATGCTATACGCTCCAGCTCATTAAGTGCGTCAGCAAAAATCTTTTGCTGAGGGTCATTGCCTGATGTGGCCGAGTTGGCAAGAATGAGTGAGCCGATCTGACCGTTTCTTACTTTTTCTTTGAGCTCCTCGTATTGTTCTTCTCTGAATGCTTCCTGGTTAAGCTGTCCTATTTTTTCTTTTAAAGTCATACGTGATAAAATTTCTTTTGCTCTTTGTTGTATATTCATCTCAAATCCTCCTTGCATTATATAGTTTTATTGTAGCATTAGTTAATAATACTGTCAAGGCGATATTATTTAATAAATAATACGATTTCTGATAATACATCGGCGTAAAACGGCATAAACAGTGGGATTGAAGTTATAGTGTGCAGTATTTGTATCAGATGTTTTTTATTGTATCTTTACTTTAAAATATTGCTATAATATAATTTACTCAATACAAAAATCATTTTGTAGAAAACTAAATTGATATTTTAGGAGGAAAAACAATGAAAAGAAAATTTTTATGTGCGGTAGTTGCTATGTCGTGTATAACGGGAATGCTTACTGCTGTACCGGCTTCGGCGGCGACGACCAATCTGGATTTTGAAAATGTCAGTGCTTTGACAGATATTAAGGGTAGCGACAAGTTCTTTACCACATCTTCGAATGTTATTGACACAACAGCTGAGTTTGAAACCGAGACTATAGGTACATACACCAATAAATACCTTTCGGTTAAGTATCAGGCTAACAACAGTACTTTTGTAAGCCAGCCAATACTTGATAACGATGTAACGGTTGTAAGTGCGAGACTGAAGTTCTATTCGGGTTCACAGGCAGGACTCATCATAAGAACCGGTTCAAACCAGTATCTTGCAGTAAATAACAGTGGCGGCACAAGCTTACGTTTGCTTAACAATGCTTCATATGCTCTCACAGGATATGAAAATAAGTGGGTAGATGTTCG
>JAZQHZ010000174.1:0-7452 GCA_045540855.1 Clostridia bacterium | reverse complement strand
TCATAATTTATGTACCTCTGGTATGGATTTATGATTTTGTTATAATTTCAGATAATAGATAATAGATAAGAGATAATAGATAATAGAAATTGAAAAATTTTTGCAAGCAAAAATTATCATCATCTTTTATCTATTATCTTTTATCTATTCTTTATTATCTTAGTATAGGGAAGCTTTTTTAAGCTTCCCTATATGCTTAGTTCAATTCCTTATCAATAGCCTCGGCTGCAGCCTTGCCTGCACCCATTGCTAAGATTACCGTTGCGGCACCTGTTACAACGTCACCGCCGGCATATACCTTGTCTCTTGTGGTCTTACCAACCTCGTCAGCAATGATACAGCCGCGTCTGTTTGTTTCAAGTCCCTTTGTGGTCTGGCGGATTAACGGATTCGGTGTCTGACCAATTGCAACAACAACTGTGTCAATATCAAGCACCTCTTCACTGCCCTCAATTGCAACAGGTCTGCGTCTGCCGCTTTCGTCCGGCTCGCCCAATTCCATCTTGATAACCTCCATACCGCTTACCCAGCCATCCTCGTTTCCAAGTATGCGTGTAGGATTCTGTAAGAGCTTGAATTCAATGCCCTCTTCCTCAGCGTGGAATACCTCCTCAGCTCTTGCCGGAAGCTCCTCCTTACCGCGTCTGTAAACGATATACACATTCTCTGCACCAAGTCTCTTGGCACTTCTTGCGGCATCCATTGCAACATTACCGCCGCCAAGAACTGCAACGTTCTTGCCGACATACACCGGCGTATCATATTCCGGGAACTTATAGCCCTTCATAAGGTTGATTCTTGTTAAAAACTCGTTTGCACTGTAAACACCGTTTAAGCTTTCGCCCTCGATACCCATAAAGTTGGGAAGGCCTGCACCCGAGCCTATGTATACTGCATCATAACCCATCTCGTCAAAGAGCTCATCAACTGTAAGAGTCTTACCGATAACAACGTTTGTCTGAATATCAACGCCCATTGCCTTGAGGTTTGCAATTTCGTTCTGAACGATATCCTTCGGAAGTCTGAATTCCGGAATACCGTACATCAATACACCGCCTGCGGTGTGGAACGCCTCGTATACAGTTACTTCATAGCCCTTCTTTGCAAGGTCGCCTGCAACGGTAAGTCCTGACGGACCTGAGCCTACAACGGCAACTCTCTTGCCGTTTCTTGCAGGAACTTCAATTTCATCTTTCACATTTGCCATGTGATAGTCTGCAACAAATCTCTCAAGTCTGCCGATGGCAACCGGCTCGCCCTTGATACCTCTCACACACTTTGACTCACACTGCTTTTCCTGCGGGCATACACGTCCGCAAACTGCAGGAAGTGCATTTGTTTCCTTGATTTTCTGATAAGCACCCTCAAAATCACCCTCTGCAACAAGTGAGATAAACTCTGGAATCTTAACGCTTACCGGGCATCCCTGCATACAGGGCTTGTGCTTACAGTTAAGGCAACGCTGTGCCTCGTCTATTGCCATTTCCTCTGTGTAGCCTGTTGTTACCTCGAGGAAGTTTTTATTTCTCACGTTGGGACACTGCTCCGGCATCGGATTTTTGTCCGGTCTCATATTAGGCATTTTTTCTTCCTCCTTTAGTCGTTGCAATTCGTTCTGCCAATGCGACAATGCCCATCAGCACACGACCTTGCTTCGTAATCCTTAAACATAGCACCACGCTTCATGGCACTGTCCCAGTCAACCTTGTGACCGTCAAAGTCCGGACCGTCAACGCAGGCAAACTTCGTTTCGCCGCCGACGATTATACGGCATCCGCCGCACATACCTGTACCGTCGATCATAACCGGGTTCATTGAAACAGTTGTCGGAATATCGTATTTTTCCGTAACCTTACATACGAATTTCATCATCACAAGAGGTCCGATTGCAATAACCTCGTCAAACTTTTCGCCATTGTCAATCTCCTTCTGGAGCATATCTGTTACAAAGCCCTGATTTCCATTCGAGCCGTCATCAGTAGCAACGATAAGCTTTGTTGAAACCTTTTTGAGCTCATCCTCGAGGATGATTAAATCCTTGCTTCGAAAGCCTGTGATAACCGTTACGTCAGCACCCATCTCGTGGAGCTTCTTTGCCTGCGGATACGCAATTGCAGTACCTAAGCCGCCGCCTATAACAGCAACCTTCTTTAAGCCGTCAAGCGGAGTGGGGACACCTAAAGGACCCACGAAATCAAGAAGGTATTCACCCTCGTTGATCTGTGCTAAATCACGTGTAGTCTTGCCGACTACCTGAACGATAATTGTAACGGTGCCCTTTTCGCGGTCATAGTCATTGATTGTGAAGGGCACTCTTTCGCCGTGTTCGTCAATTCTTAAAATGATGAACTGTCCCGGCTGTGCTTTCTTTGCGATAAGAGGAGCTTCAACCTCCATCAGGAAAATCTGTGGATTCAGGACCTCTTTTCTTACTATTTTATAAGCCATTTATCTCACCTCTGAATTCAAGTTTGTTTTTAAATTATCAATCTTACTATTATAATAACATATTTAAAAAGAAATTTCAACCGCTTTATGAAAGTTTTTGAATAAAATTTAGCAAAACTTTTCAATAAAAGCTTGCATATCCTCGGGCAATTCATCGAAAAACTCAAGTGATTCACCTGTAACCGGGTGAGTGAGTGATAGATAGAAGGAATGAAGAGCCTGACGAGGGAAGAGTTCCCTGTTCTCATCGCCGTAGAGCCAGTCGCCTAAAAGCGGGTGAGAGATGTGTGCCATATGCACACGTATCTGATGCGTTCGCCCTGTTTCAAGCTCCAGCTCAAGCAGCGAATAATCACCGAAGGACTGTATCAGCTTATAATGCGTAACTGCTCTGTCGCCGTCAGGTGCCACAATCCTTTTTATTACACTTGCGTCCTCACGTCTTATCGGAGCATCAACTGTGCCGCTTCCAAGGGGAGTGCCGCACACAATTGCACGGTATCGCCGTTTTACGGATTTGGTTTTAAAATCGCTGCACAGCCGTGCATGGATGTATTTGTTCTTCGCTATGCACATAAGCCCCGAAGTGTCCTTGTCAAGACGGTTTACGGCACGGAAGGTATGCTCCTCGCCGTTTTGTGAGAAATAATACATCAGTGCATTTGCAAGGGTGTTATCGTGATGTCCGGCACTGGTGTGGGTAGGCATATGTGGCGGCTTTGATACAATAATTATATCCTCGTCCTCGTAAATGACGTTTAAAGGAAGTGCAACCGGAGTTATATTTTCCGAGGCACTGTCGTGGATATTGATTTCAAGCTCATCGCCTGTATGAACCAAATCAACCGTCCGTGCGTGACTTCCGTTCAAAAGTATTCCGTCCTCATAATGCTTAAGCTCCTTTAAAAGTGAGCCGGAAATTTTAAAATGAGTACGCAGTACAGTATCAATACGATTGTTATTATATTTTTCTTCAATAATATATTTTAAAGTTCTGAGCATAATTGTTTTCCTTGAAGTTTTAGTCATTTTCTGTAATTATACACCAAGTGATAATATAATGCAACAAAAACATCAAAAAGTGCAATAAATCCTGCGAAAAGTCGGAAAAAGCACATTGACAAAAACTGTAAAATGTGCTATTATTTATGTAATGTTTTACGGAAAAATTGTCGATATTCAATAAAATGCACATTGCGAGTGACTTTTTCAACCAATATTGCGCTGTTTTATATTTTTTCTAAAGAATAATACGGTATGTTTTTCAGAAAAAATATAAGGGAATTTAAAACAGCGAAAATACGGCGAAAGCCATATTAAATATATTTTTAAGGAGAGAGAAGAAATGAGAAAGTCAAAATTTGTAAGCCTGGCGGCTGCTGCGGCACTGACCGTAAGTGCAACAGCAATGATGCCGTTACAGGCAGTAGCGGCAACCCGATTCACAAGGGTTATGGAGTATCTTGACAGAGGACTTGTTGCAATTCCCAAGACATACTCCGACGAAACAAAGGGAATGTATCTTAGCTGGAGATTACTGGGTACGGAGGACCTTGCAGGTACAACCTTTGATATTTACCGTGACGGAAAATTGATTGCATCGGACTATGACGGAACAAATTATACCGATACGGGAAATTCGAACGGCTCAGATACGGGTGCAGTATATTATGTTGTAAAGCACGGTGAGGAAATTACGGATTCGGACGTGGCGGCGAATACAGTGATTGTGAACGGAAGCAAAAAGACACTGACTATGACAGGTGGCTATGAAAACAGCTCGTCAAGCAAGCCCAACAGCTACGGCTATTTTGATATTCCTCTTAAGGTTCCTGCAGATGTCAGTGATTCAAAGGCAGGAAGCTATTCGTATACTGCAAATGACTGTTCATTGGGCGACGTGGATAATGACGGACAGTATGAGATAATTGTAAAATGGGATCCGAGCAATTCAAAGGATAATGCAAATACAGGCTACACAGGTAGGGTGCTTTTCTCGTGCTATGAGCTTGACGGTACAATGTTATGGAAGAATAACATTGATTTAGGCTACAACATAAGAGCAGGTGCACATTATACACAGTTTATTGTATATGACCTTGACGGCGACGGACATAGTGAAATAGTGATGAAGACTGCACCGGGCTCAAAGGATGCGAACGGAAATTATGTAACCAAGGCAGGCAACACATCAACAATAAGAAATGCAAGTAACAGTGCAGATTACCGTGAAAGCGGAGGTTATATAATTTCAGGACCGGAATATCTGACTGTGTTTGACGGTGCAACAGGTGCGGCACTTCAGACCATTGACTACACACCCGCATATTCAGTTGCAAGCTGGGGCGATACATACGGAAACAGAGGAAACCGTTTCCTTGCAGGTGTTGGATATTTCGGAAAAAAAGACAGTGACGGGAATTTTTTGCCGAGCGTAGTGATGTGCAGAGGCTATTATACGCAGGCATACGTAGTGGCATACGACTGGGACGGAAGCAATCTGAAACAGAGATTTTATCATAAGGGTGAGGCGAAGGGCTCATCAAGCCTGTACGGACAGGGTAACCACAACCTTACGGTAACAGATGCGGATAATGACGGTTATGATGAGATTATATACGGCTCAGCGGTGATTAATAATGACGGCTCAATTCTTTCCAATACTCAGCTGGGACACGGCGATGCAATGCACGTAAACGATTTTAATAATGACGGACAGATTGAGGTTTTCCAGGTTCATGAAGAGGGCGTGGGAACATACGGCGGAGATTTATGGATTCCCAAGACAGGAAAGCATATTTACGGAATGAATTCAACGGACGATGTAGGCAGAGGTGCAATGGCAAATATTGATGATGCGTATGCGAAGAAGAATTCCAATGCACTTGCAATAGGCTATACAAGCTCACACTCAAATGCATATGACGTGAAGGGAAATGAGCTCAAGGCAAGACCGAATGCTTCATCAAGAATGATGATAAATTCTTTCGTTTACTGGGACGGTGTACTTGACAGAGAAATCCTTGACGATGCAATTCTGGGTAAATATGATGCTTCTACGGGTGGCACAAGCCGTTTCTATTTCGGAAAGAACGCCTCAATGTCAATTTCAACTAATAACTCAACAAAGTACAATGCTTGTATTACAGCTGATTTATTGGGAGACTGGAGAGAGGAAATTGTAGGAAGAAGCGGCGATTCGTTAAGAGTTTATATTTCAACACTCAATACAGATTATAAGCTTACAACTCTTATGCACGATTCTCAGTACCGTAACAGTGTAGCAACGGAAAATGTAGGCTACAACCAACCGCCGCATACAAGCTACTATATCGGCTCGGCGTCACTTGTATCTGGAAAGAATTATCTTAATCCGGCATATGAATATACAAAGATGACAACTCCGCGAGGAAATGGCGGCGGCACAATAGTGAAGAGATTTGATTTTGGTAATGGAAGTGCAGAGGACGGATATACAGCAGTGCCTTCAACGACAGTCTATTCATCGTCAACAGGCTACGGCTTCAAGGATTCATCGTCACAAAGCTCAATGACAAGACCGCCGCAAAATGTGCCGTCATCGCTTTCAGATTTGCACGCAGACCAGATTCAGGGTGAAACTGAATTCAAGGTAAATCTTCCGAACGGCACATACGAAATAGATATTTATTACGGCTCGTGGAACACAGGCTTTGGAACAAAGTATACCATAGAGGGTGAGTCATCAGGAAACCTCTATTCAACAGATGCAACAAAGTATACCACAAAGGTTGATGTGACCGACGGAGTGCTTAACGTAGGAATAGCAAAGGGTTCAAAGTCATACGGCGGATATATTAACGGTATGGATATAAAGCTTATAGCGGCGGCAGAGTATCATTTTGACTTCGGTACAAAGAATACTCAGAGCGGATATACTGCAGTTCCTGCCTCGACGGTATATTCATCATCAACCGGCTATGGCTTCAAGGATTCGTCATCGCAGAGTGATATGTCAAGACCTCCGTATAATGTGGCATCATCGCTTGCAAATCTGCACGATGACCAGGTTCAGGGAGCAACTGAATTCAAGGTAAATGTTCCGAACGGTACCTATAATGTCACAATTTATTACGGCTCGTGGAATACAGGCTTCGGAACAAAGTATACAGTTGAAGGAACAGGTTCGGGAAATCTCTATTCAACGGATGCAACAACATATGCAACAACCGTTGAGGTGGCAGACGGAGTGCTTAACGTAGGAATAGCAAAGGGCTCGAAGTCGTACGGCGGATATATCAACGGTATGGATATCGTTCCGGCAACGGCAAATTATTACTTTGATTTCGGTATAGGTACTGCTCAGGACGGTTATGTAGCAGTTTCAGGCTCGGATGTTTATTCGTCGTCGAAGGGCTACGGATTTGTTGATGGCTCATCGGCTAATATGTCAAGAGCTCCGTACGACATTCCGGAATCGCTTTCGAACCTGCACAGAGACCAGGTATGGGGCGAGGATGAATTCAAGGTAAATGTAGTGAACGGTAAGTATGAGATAACGATTTATTACGGTTCGTGGAATACAGGTTTCGGAGTTAATTATACAGTAGAGGGTACAAGCTCCGGAAATCTTTATTCAACCTCGGCAACAACCTATAAAACAACTGCACAGGTAAATGACGGAGTGCTTAATATAGGAATAGCAAAGGGCTCGAAGTCGTATGGCGGATATATCAACGGTATAGATATTGTACGTAAGTAAAGCAGTAGAGCAGACAAATTGGTCAGACCACGCATAACAAAGAAAAGGAAAACATAAGTCAAAAATTAATTTTCTTTTGTAAACGACGGGTATCCCATCGAGGAACGCCTGTCGTTATGCGTTTTTTTACGAAAAGAAACTCTAACGTACTAACTCAGCACATTCGGCTACGCCGAAGTCAGCCTTACGGCTGCCCGCCCTTCTTGGCGGTGCGTGTACACCTACGAGTTCCTTTTCGCAAAATCTGCCCTAATTTCTCGCAG
>JAZQHZ010000173.1:0-22395 GCA_045540855.1 Clostridia bacterium | reverse complement strand
TGTATCATTTATACTCAGAAAAAGAACTTGACAACTTATCAATTCAAATGCTATAATAACAAAGCAATGATTTTTGAGAAAGGGGATGAGTATGAAAAGCAGGATAGACAGATGGCTGCCCAAGAAGGGCGTATTCAGAAGATTTCTGATTACATATATTATAATTATGCTGTCGTTCATATGTGCAATTGGATTTATCAGTAATATAATGCTGAACTCAATTACCGAGTATGACCGGAATAAACAGTATCAGGCAGCTAACAATTCAAATGAAATGCTTAACCAGCAGATGCAGAATATCCGAAATCTGTGTACACAGATAAAAAGCGATACTGATACATCATATACCTCATTCCTGAGAGGCAGAAAAAATCTTATAAATGTAAGCGACGGACAGTTTGGCGATATAAAGAAGAATATCTATGAGAATATATATATGTCTGCCACGCTTAACTCTATGGTTGAAGATATTTATGTGTTTTCGGGCGAGGATGACACGGTTATATTCTCACACGGAAGTGTAGACCTGGACGTTATGTACGGAGCGTTATTGAAATTCGGGGATATGAGCCTTGAGGAGTTCCGTAAGAATTATCTGACGGGTATAAAGCTCGGCGAATTCTTCCCGGCTATAAATGTGTATAATGCGGATGAAAACACGCAGTCGATTTTATATATTGAATCATATCCGGCGCATCCGTTTTCAACACCGACGGGATATATAGTAATAAGCCTTGATTTATCGGAGCTGCTGAATCTGCTCGGTTATAATGAGGATAATGAAATATATCTCTATGACCCGGACGGTAAGCTGCTTTATTCATCGCTTTCGGTAGATGGTGAGCTTGAAATTGACGAAGAAGGGTTATGCAATATAGACGGTAAAAAGTACATAACATATTCATCAGATAATAAGGACAGTTTGAATTTCACAAGTGCAAGCCTGTACAATTCAGCACTTAAAAAGACAATCAGTATGAGGCTGTTTTCAACGTCAATTCTTTTCTGTACTGTTTTAATCGGCTTTATGCTCTCGGTGTACTTTGCAAAATTCAATACAAAGCCGATCAAGAGACTTATGGATAAGCTTGAGCACGTAAATCCTGTCGGCGGTGAAATTGGTGACGAGTATTCGTATATAGCAAAATCCGTTGATTCAATCATAAACGATATTATGGTGATTGAAAAGGACTTCGAGGAAGAGAGACCTGTTCTTATCAATGATTTTGTCAATTCAATACTTATCGGTAAGTATATGACAAACTCAGAGATAGAGAAGATTGCGAAGAAGCTGCGTGTGGAAATTTCAGGCAAGAGGTTTGTTGCACTGCTTCTTGAAATTGTGGACAGAGAAGCGGATAACAACAGAGAAAAACTGCGTTCAATTCAGAAATCAATTTCCCAGGAATATCGTCACCGCTTCGATTGTCTTACTAATATGAACGGCATGGACAGTGTTCATATTATTTTCAGATTTGACGATGAGGACGTCTCCAGGCATATGGAAAACATTGAAAATGTTACATATACCATCAGTGATACGCTGTATGAAAGCTTGCAGGTACGCCTGAAGTGTGCAATAGGCGGATTTTATGATAATTTGTCCGATGTACAGTACTCGTATGAGAGTGCAAAAAAGCTGCTTGTGAAGGGCTCGAAGATTGAGTACCGTAATGTTGTGTGGTGTGTTCAGTCAGACGATGCAATGTCGTGGTATTATTATCCTAACGAGATTGAGCAACGTGTTGAAAATGCATTCAGAAACGGGGCAATTGACGAGATTGATCATGTATTGAAGCTTGTCAGAAAAGAAAATTACGAAAACCGTGTGCTCAATTCATCTACTATAGAGCTGTTGTATATGAATATGAAAATTACACTTCATAACATTATGCGTCAGTACTGCACAGAGCTTGATGAAAAGCATATGTGGAATGTTGTTGACGGCATAGATGAGGAATCAGGTATAGAAAAGTTCTTTGATGGACTTTCGAAGGTATATCACGAGCTTATCAGCAACAGCGAATCGAAATCGCTTAAGCAGGAGCTTCTGGATTACGTGAATAAGGCGGCCTTGAGTGCTGACTTTGACCGCCAGGTGTTTGCAAAGCATTTCTTTATATCGCCGGATTACGTGTCGAAGTTCTTTAAGGAAAATACCGGTTACGGTTTTACCAAGTATGCTACAAAGGTGCGGATAGATAAGGCGTGTGAGCTGCTTGCAGACGGAAATTACAATATCGAAAGAATTTCTGATGCTGTCGGCTACAGCAGTGCTTTGTCGTTCAGACGGGCCTTCAAGAATTACACGGGTATTTCTCCGAGTGATTACAGACGTCAGCTTATAGACGTTTCAGATGAAAACGATAACTAAAATATTACAGATGGTGTATGCTCTGTTGGTTGAAAATGAGTGGTGCACCATCTGTTTTAATATACCGAAAAAGTGCATAGGTAAGCCGAAAAACATAGTTATCAGCTTTTGTATCATAAGTAAAAAATTGTATCTTTATTTTTAGGCGCTTTTATATTATACTGTAGATATGGAAATATACAAAAATTTCACAGAAAGGAATTAAAATTATGAAATCAAGAAAAATTACAGCAGCATTGCTTGCAGCAGCAATGCTTATTCCGGCGGCAGGTTGTAAGAATACAGAAGAAACCGCAAGCGACTCAACATTAAAGATTACCTGGTGGAGCAGACTCTGGCCGCACATTTCACAGACTGCACAGAATTTCGGTGATGTGCAGTTCTATCAGGAGCTTGAAAAAAGATGTAACGTTGACCTTGAATTCCTTCACCCGGCAACAGGTCAAGAGAATGAGAAGTTCAATGTATTGTGTGCATCAGGCGAATATCCCGACTTAATCGAATGGGACTTCACTACATACAAGGGCGGTCCTTCAAAGGCAGTTGAGGATGGCGTAATCATTTATCTTGATGACTATCTCCAGTATGCACCGAACTACAAGAAGTATCTTGATGAGCATCCGGAGGTTGCAAAGCAGGTTATGACAGACGACGGTCATTACTATACCTTTGCGTGGTTCAGAGGTGATGACAGTCTTATGTGCTGGAAGGGTCCGCAGATAAGACAGGATTTACTTGATAAGGCGGGTCTTGAGTTGCCTGAGACACTCGCAGAGTGGGATACAGCCTTAAGAGCTTTTAAGGATATGGGTGTTGAATATCCGTTATCAGCAGTTGGCAATACCTTTGCTGATACCTTCAGTGGAATTTTCGGCGTATCGGAAAGCTTCTATCAGGAGGACGGAGTTGTAAAGTACGGCGTGATTGAGCCGGGCTATAAGGATTATATCAACCAGTTAAGAATCTGGTATAAGGATGGAATCTTAGACCAGGATTTCTATGCACAGGATGACAAGACTTACAGAGCAAAGATTACAACAGGTAAGGTTGGTGCCTATGTAGGCTCAGCAGGCGGAGATATGGGAACGTTTATTAAGACTCTCGAAGGTGTTGATGCATCAATCAAGCTTGCAGGTACAAAGTATCCGGTAATGAACGAGGGTGATGTTCCGAGATTTGGTCAGAAGGACTTTGCGTACTATCCGGCAACAAGTATTTCAATTTCATCACAGTGTGAGAACATTGAAGAGGTTGTAAAGTTCCTTGACTACGGTTACAGTGAAGAAGGACATATGTTCTACAACTTCGGTACAGAGGGAGTTTCATACAATATGGTAGACGGCTTCCCGACATATACAGAACTCGTATTAAAGAATCCGGACGGACTTGCACCGCAGTTTGCTCTCAGCCAGTACACCGCAGTGGCATACGGCGGCCCATTCATCCAGGATGCAAGATATTACGGACAGTATCTCCCGTATGAGGAGCAGAAGAGCGCAGTAGATAACTGGGCAGATCACGATGATTCAACAAGAATCCCGTATATTTCATATACACTTGACGAAAATTCGGAGCGTTCAAAGATATTAACACCGATTGCCTCATATGTAAAGGAGAATGTATTGAAGTTCATCACAGGTCAGGAGCCGATGGAAAACTGGGATGCATTTGTTGCACAGGTTAAGGAAAGCGGTATTGATGATGTTATTGCGATAACACAGACTGCTTTAGACAGATATAATAACAGATAATCAATTAAGAGGAATTTCAGAATGAAAACAAAATTAAAAACAAAGCAGAGCATAGGAGGCTGGTTTCGTGAGCTGATTACGGAAATCTCAGAGCACAAGTTTATATACATAATAGCCGTACCTGTGTTGCTGTATTATTTATTGTTTTATTTAAAGCCTCTCTATGGCTTGCTTATAGCATTCAAGGATTATTCATTTGTAAAGGGAATAATTGACAGTCCGTGGACAGATAACTTTGGCTTTGAGCATTTTATAACCTTCCTGAAGGATCCGTATTTCTTCAGATTGATTAAGAATACGCTTGCGATAAGCGGGCTGGGACTTCTTTTCGATTTCCCGGCAGCAATAATTCTTGCACTGCTTATTAACGAGGTGCGTTCTTCAAGATATAAGAAGATTATCCAAACCTCAACATATCTTCCGCACTTTATCTCGATTATGGTATTGTGCAGTATGATTCATACATTTACAGGCAGAGACGGATTTATAAATGACATTATAGCGATGTTTGGCGGTGAAAGAAGTAATCTTTTAGTTGATCCGGATAAATTCCGACCGATATTTATTATTTCCGGTATCTGGCAGGGTGTAGGCTGGAACAGTATTATATATCTTTCGGCACTCTCGTCAATAGACCCTCAGCTATATGAGGCGGCAAGTGTTGATGGTGCAAGTAAGATAAAGCAGATACTTCACGTAACATTGCCGGGAATTATCCCGACGATTACGATTATGTTTATTATGCGTACAGGCTCACTGTTGTCAGTAGGCTATGAGAAGATTATCCTTTTATACAATGATATGACACTTGAAACGGCAGATGTTATATCATCATACGTGTACAGACGAGGACTTCTTGATGCAGACTACAGCTACAGTGCGGCGGTCGGTATGTTTAATTCGGTGATAAACCTTATAATTCTATGCATAACAAACACTATCTGTAAGAGATTGAATGAAACCTCATTGTGGTAAGGAGAGCAGAATATGAAAAGAGTTAGTATGGGTGACAGAATATTCTATTTTGTAAACAACATTATAATGCTGTTTATGATTGTGATATGTCTTTACCCGATGTTATATGTATTATTCGCCTCGTTATCGGAGGCAGATAAGCTGATGCAATTCAGCGGTGCATTATTAAAGCCGATGGGATTCAGTCTTGAGGCATATAAGGCGGTTTTATCAAATGATATGATATGGTCATCGTACGGAAATACCCTTATTCACGTTGGCTTGGGAACAGCGATTGCAATGGTGATAACCATTATGTGCTCATACATATTGTCAAGAAAGAATATAAAGGTCAAGAAGCTTATAAATATTATTCTTGTGTGCTCGATGTTCTTCAGCGGCGGTATGATTCCGTCCTATCTTGCAATCAAATCGTACGGAATGTTAAACACTGTATGGGCAATAGTACTTCCGCCGGCAATCAATGCGATGAATGTAATCGTAATGCGTACATCATTCCAGTCACTTCCGGCATCATTGGAGGAGGCCGCATTTATTGACGGTGCGAGCGAAATGCAGATATTATTCAAGATTATTCTGCCGTTATCAAAATCTGTTATGGCAGTAATTGGCTTGTTCTATGGCGTAGCACTGTGGAACTCATGGTTCAGTGCAGCGATTTATCTTGATAAGAGAGAGCTGTTCCCATTACAGCTGTATTTAAGAGAAGTGCTTATCAATTCAAGCACCGATTCGATGATGACATCAAGTGCAGGAAGCGGCGGTGGAGACAGAGTAGCAATTTCTGAAACAATCAAGTATGCAACGATTATGGTCAGCACGCTTCCGATTTTATGTGCATATCCCTTCTTGCAGAAGTATTTTGTAAAGGGAGTTATGGTCGGAGCAGTGAAAGGATAAAGATGTATAAAGAGTTAATTCAACAAAATAAACAATGGATTGATAATGTGTGGCACAAGTTGGATAAAAAACTGAGTGTTGCAACAGTGAAAAACAGAGACATAATTCCATACACCTCAAATGACGGTAAGTATGATGACCGGGGCAAGGCAAATGTTGCGTGGTGGTCAAACGGTTTCTGGGGCGGAATGATGTGGCTGATGTATCAGGGAACAGGCAATGAGGAGTATAAAAAGACTGCTCTTCGCTCTGAGGAAATTCTTGACGGGGCACTTAATAACTTCAAGGTGCTTGATCACGACGCCGGATTTATGTGGCATCTTGTTTCGGGTGCGAATTATCGCATAACAGGTGATGAGAAATCGTGCAACCGAAATCTTCACGCAGCGGCATCGCTTGCATCAAGATTCAACATAGACGGAAACTTTATCCGTGCTTGGAATGCAGACGGTTACGAGGGCTGGTCGATTATTGACTGTATGATGAATCTGCCGCTTCTCTACTGGGCATCGGAGGAAATCGGTGATCAACGCTTTAAACGCATTGCAATGCGTCATGCGGATATGTGCTTAAAGCATCATATCCGTGAAGATGGAAGTGTCAATCATATAGTGGTTCACGATACAGAGACGGGTGAAATGCTTGAAAGCAAAGGCGGTCAGGGCTATGGTGTAGGCTCGTGCTGGTCGAGAGGTCTTGCGTGGGCGATTTACGGAATGGCACTTTCGTACAGATATACAAAGAAGGAAGAATATTTGAAGGCGGCAATTAAGTGTGCAAACTATTTTGCGGCTAATGTTACAGCAACGGATTACCGTACACCGGTGGATTTCAGAGCACCGAAGGAACCGGTGTATTATGACAGCTCGGCAGGAGTATGCAGTGCGTGCGGCTTGCTTGAGATAGCGAAATATGTATCCGAAGCAGAAAGCTATATGTACACCGATACGGCAATAAAGGTATTGAAGGCGACAGATGAGCATTTCTGCGATTATGATGTAGAAAGAGATTCGGTTGTGCAGATGGCAACAGAGCGTTATCCTCTTGACGGTGTGCTAAGATGGGTGCACGTAAATCTGACATATGCAGATTTCTTCTTTGTTGAAGCTATGTTAAAATTAAAAGGAAATGAATTCAGTATTTGGTAATAGGTTAGGAGAGTTAGTATGAGAAATATAAAGAAAATAACAGCTATGCTCTTGTCTTTGAGTGTGGCAGCTTCCGTTATACCGTTTGGCAGTGCGGCAGTGGTAAGTGATAAATATAACAAGACATATATCGAGAGCTTCGATGAAGAAGAAACTGTTTTCGGAGATGACGGCCTTATCGTATACGGACAGAATGCAACAGAGGAGAATGTGACACTTGTTGATTCAGAACAGGGTGGCAAGTATTTACAGGTTGCAAGTGGCGGTGCCGATGTTCAGATCAACACAAAGAAGGGCATCTTCAAGCACGATGTAACTGTTATTGATATGAATATTCGTGCATTATTTAACGGCAATTTCCCGCTTGTAAATCTTATCAATAATGGTGCTAAGATGGGTTCACAGAGCAATGGTATCTTCAGATTTGTAAACAGTGCAAATGAATTAAGAGCATACAATATTGAAACGGGTTCAAATATTGCCACTTCGGGAAGTAATGAATGGAAGAAAGTCAGAATTATTCTTGACAGTATAAATCAGACTGTAACCACAACGGTAAACGGTACCCAGGCATCAATTACAGCAAAGCTTGATACAGAGTGGGATAACGAGAATGTACAGCTCAATTTCCAGTCAGCACTTAATTCGTCAATGTTAATTGATGATCTTATAATAAGCGACGGTACATATACCGGAGATGTGTATATGGACTTTGATTTTGAACATTCAAGCACAATCGGTGTTACGGGTAATAACTTCTTCTACGGAATAAACAAGGTGCAGGATTTAACGGTAGTATACGATGCAGAATCGGAAAATTCATATCTTGATATTGCAAATGCGGCAGGAAATACCGTATATACAAATGAAATGAATATAACAGCAGGCAGACCGCTTGTTGTTGAATTCAGATTAAAAACCGACGCAACAACGAACGGCAGAGTGTTTTTAAGACAGTCTATGCAGGTTCAGCCGACTATGTTTACATTTGAGAACGGCATGATAATTGACGGAAATAAGGTTGTTGACGTATCAGACGGTAAGTTCCACACTTACCGTGCAGTATTTACAAGTCAGGGTGACGGCTTCTCAATGTCAAAGCTTGTTGATAACAACTGGATTGGTACAGCAGTAAGCTCATCAAACACCTATGCAGGAAAGACACTCAGCCTTCGTTTTACACCGAGTGCAAATGCGGCAATGGCATTGGATGATATAACGATATACTATCCGCAGCCCTCAAAGCTTAGCTGTGAGCTTGACGGAAAAACGGATGTAGCACTTGATGCAGCGGTTGAAATGACTTCGAATACACAGATAAATGCTTCAACTGCCGCAAGAGCTACCATTACTGCAAACGGTGAGACCGTTACTTACAAAGCCACAACAGATGGTGCAATGAATAAATATATCTATGGGATAGATGGCGGCTTGCAGCCCGGAACAACATATGTGATTGAGACAGGTGCGAACGGTGTAAGAGATATGTTTGATCAGTTCTATAACCAGACTATTACATTCACAACTGTCGAAAAGGCAGTAGAAACTCCTGTTCCGACAGATGTACCAACTCCTACGCCGACAGTAGAACCGAATACATCACCGAGTGTTGAACCGTCAGAGTCACCGACTCCTACACCGACAGCAATTCCTGAGGATGAGACTGAAGCAGAATTAACCTATAAGATTAATGGAGAAGCAACAGGAAAGCTTTCAACCGGTACAATGGAAGCGTTACTCAGTTTAAAAACAAATATATCAACAGGTGCTACGGCAAGAGGTTATGTTGCACAGTTTGATGAAAACGGCAAGCTGATTTCTGTTTCAAGCATAGAAGTAAGCCTTGATAAAGAGGGCGAAAAATCAAAGCGTGGAATTGTTACAATTTCTGATGCTATAAAAAAAGTAAAGCTTCTCGTCTGGGATGGTGCACAGACACCGTTAAGAGAGGTAAGTGAGCTTGTAAGATAAGCTATATATAACAAATTGTCTATCTGCATAAGGTGGGTAGACAATTTTGTCGATATAGTAATTACCATATTTTTCTTGTTGAAATAAAAGTCAGGAAAAAGTAAAATTATAGTAAGACAATCGAACGGAGATGATGTGATGAGATTAAACAGCATTTTCAAAAAAAGTGCATCTTTGCTGATTGCTGCATCGATGACTTTATCGTGTGTTCCGGTTCTGGCACAAACAGCAGATGAAGAAGCGGCAATTCTCTTTAAAGAGGATTATCAAAGTGTTGCAGTGGGTGGTAAACCGACATATGGTGCAACAAACTGGAGCGGTGATACATCAGGCTCACATGGCGAATGTTCAATAGGCGTAGTTGATGAAAACGGAAACAAGAGCTTTCGTATGCAGTATATCGGCGAGGGTAAGTCGGTAACTGCTGACCCGCTTGTGTACAGAAATATCACAGTGCAGTCAGGTGAAACTCACGTATTCACCGCAAGGATGAAAACAGATGATTCCAATCAATACAAGAGACTGTTTTTAAGAGCGGCAAATGGTGAGGTGATTGAGCTTTTCAGCTTCACGGGTGCAAAAATATTAACTGTAGGTGCAGCAACCGCAGGTCTTGAAAAGGAAAGATGGTATGAAATAAAGGTTGTGCTTGACGGTACGGAAAAAATTGCAGACGTATATGTTGACGGTACCTATGGAGGATCGAGATTTCTTAAAAACTACGATATGACAAGTATGTCAATTCGTATTACAATGATGGGTGCAACAGCAGAGGGTGTAAGTACAAACGTTTACATTGACAACGTAGCCTATGCGGAAGAAAATGTAAATATAACCTTTGAAGAGCCGGAATATATAGAGACTACTCCGGTGCCGGAGGGCGTTGAAGTTGAAGAAGTATTTAATATTACAAACGAAAATATTTCAGTGTTCAGCATTGACAACACAAAGGCATATATTTTGGGCGAGTTTAAAGATACCGGCATAAAGACAATGGTATATCGTGGCAACACCATTATTCCACTCAGAAACATTGCGCAAGCTTGTGATACTGATGTAGAGTGGAACGGCACTCTTGGATGTGCACAGCTTAGTATAAACGGCCGTAATATATCGGTAGCAAATGATTACATAGAAATTGATGGAGTAAAGCAGGAGCTTATGGTTGCACCTGTTAATCTTCTCGGAAGACTTTATCTTGACGTGGAAAATACAAAGCTCATTTCGGGTAAAACGGTTATTGCGGATATGAGTGGTGCGGTATCAATCTACAGTGAAGAACCAAAGGACGGAGAGGTCAGTGCAATTTTAGATGAGATAGCATTTACAGAGCCGTCGGCAGAAGAAATTCTTTCGGATTTTGCAAGCTATAATTCGAATAATTCGCATCCGAGAATTTTAATGGACAGAGCAAAGCTTGATAAAATTAAGGAATATATTGCCAATGATGAAACCTTTAAGAAATGGTATGAGCCAGTTAAGGTGAAGGCAGATAAGGCACTGAATGCTCCGATAAGCGAATATGAGCTTCGTGACGGAGAACGCTTACTCTACGTTTCACGAGAGGCACACGATAATATCGTTTATCCGGCGTTTGCTTATCTTATCAGCGGTGAGAGAAAGTATTTCGAGCGTGCGGTTGCAGAGATGACGGCAGTAGCGGAGTTTGCGGATTGGCATCCGACCCATTTCCTGGATACTGCAGAAATGACACTGGCAGTTGCAATCGGCTATGACTGGCTGTATGATTCCTTAAATAAAAAGCAGAAGGAAACAATTGCAAATGCAATTTTACGTCTCGGACTTGATGCTGCAAACGAAGCATATGAGGGTACTGCAGAGTACTCAACAACCGTATTCGGTGCATATCACAACCGCATCGGCTGGAAGAATGACCCGAGTAACTGGGGTCTGGTATGTAACGGCGGTATTGCGGCAGGTGCACTTGCACTTATGGGTGATTATGAAACAGAATACTGTGCAGATATAGTGTCAAAGGCTTTAAAGGGTATTAAAACTCCAATGAAGCTGTTTGCACCGGACGGTGCCTGGACAGAGGGTATCGGCTACTGGAGCTATGCTTGTAACTATCTTGCATATATGCTTTCAAGCATTAAAAATACACTTGGAACGAACTATGATTATACAATGGTACCGGGAATATTGTCAACAGCTAACTTCCCGATATACCACATAGGTCCTAAAGGAACCTTTAACTTTGGTGATGCAACGGAAAGCGGAATGAGTGCACCGGTATTATTCTGGTTTGCGAATGAGCTTGGAGAACCGTCATTAAATGATGCGAAGTTTGGACTTATGGAGAAGTTTGGATATAACGGTGATATATTTGATATCCTTTTCTATAACCCTGAACTGCCATCAGCAGAGCTTGAGGTTGAGAAGGATAAGAAGTTCCGTATCACGGAAACTGCAATAAGCACTAACTCATCGGCAAGCACGAATGCGAACTACTTTGCAATCAAGGGCGGAACAGTAGGCGAGTCACACGGTGACCTTGACGCAGGTTCATTTATAATCGACTCGATGGGTGAGAGATGGGCAGTGGATTTGGGTTCGGACTCATATACCTTACCGGGCTATTTTGAATGGCCAAAGCGAGGTGATTACTACAGAAAGCGTGCAGAGGGACATTCAACACTTGTTTTAAATCCTGACGGAGGACTTGATCAGAAGGTCGGCGGCAAAGCAGAGATTACGCATATGTCAGCAGATACCTACGGTGCTTGTACGGTCGTGGATTTAAGTAAGGTATATATTGAAGATGCAAAATCGGTACGCCGTGCGGCGGCTATGCTTGATAACCGAAGCAGATTCATGATACAGGATGAGGTTGTTGCAGATAATCCGACCGATGTGTACTGGTTTATGCAGACAGGTAAGCAGGTTGAAATTGCGCCTGACGGAAAATCGCTTGTTCTTACAGACGGAAATACGATGGAACACGGAAAGCGTATGAAAATGATTTTACAGAGCACCGATAAAGATGCAGTATTTACCTGCACTCCGGCAGTGCCGCTTGAGGTTTCGCCGCAGGGTGCAGGACAGACACCAAATGATTCTGTGCAGCGAGTTCAGGTTAAGAGTAGCGGTGTAACAAAGCTGAACATGCAGGTTATCTTTATTCCGTATCTTGTGGCAGAAGGGTGTGATGAAACAAATCTTCCGGCACTTATGAGTATTGATGATTTGCTTTATCAGAGAAATATAAGCTTTAGCGAGAGTGTATATGCAACTCTTGATGACCTGAAGGTTGACGGCGAAACAGTGAATTTCTTTGACCCGACAGTCAAATATTATACGGTGAGCTTTGGTGCAGAATACAAAAAGCTTCCTGATATTTCGGCTTCATCTGCCTATGATATAAAAATCACTCAGCCTCAGACGCTTGGTAATATGGCAAAAATAGAGGTCAGTGATCCTTCAGGAATGCTCAGACCCCAGACGTATTTTATAAGCTTCACTAAGGAACGTCTTGTTGATAAACTGAGCGATTCGATGAAGGAAATTAAGATAGAAGGCGTTGAAGCATCGGCAATTGCAGAGGCAAATAATCCGCCTGAAAATACAATTGATAATAATAACGAAACAAAATGGGCAGCTAACGGTAATCAGTGGATTAAGTACGATTTGGGCTCATTAAAAAAGATTGGTGCAGTAGGTATCCAGTGGCTTACACCGACTTCAAGAACGCAGAGATATTCGCTTGAGGTATCTGCTGACGGTGAAGCTTGGACACAGATGTTTACAGGAATGTCACTGGGAACAACAGAAGGTATGGAATATATCATGACAGATTCCATTGAGGCGAGATATGTAAGGCTGAGTGTAAACGGTACAACTGCCGGATCATGGACAAGTCTTATGGAAACTAAAATTTACACGGAGTAAGGTGAGTAAAGTCTGAATAAATTTCCGCATCTTACTATTTTTCAAGGCTCGGAGTACCCTCGTACGCCGTCGCCTTTCAAAACAGCAATCTGCGAAAAATTCTTGCAGACTTGGTTTTGAGAAAGGATTTAATGGTTATAGCAATGAAAAAATTGGCATTATTTCTTATATCTGTTTTAATGATTATGGGAATCAGTGCATTCGCTGATACAGCATCACAGTATGTTTTTGATGATTATGATGCAGTGGGCGAGGTTTATCCCGGCAGATTATTTCACACATACACAAAAACAGCTCCGGAAATTACGGAGCATAATGGCGTGAACTGCCTTAAAATAGATTCGGGAGATAATGCCGATAACATTGTACTTATGAATTCCAATAGTTTTACAGACGGAGGCTTTTCGGTTGAGTTTTCACTTACCGCCGATTCGGCACCGAGGGTGAACTGGGGAAAAGCCCCGCATATTATTATCAGATACATAGATGCAGACGGTAAATGGGTTAATGATACTATTGCAGAATACGCATATGATCTGATAAGAGTAAAGGATGACGGTAAGGAAGTTAAAGCGACATCCTTTATAGCAGACGGATTTAACGATTTTAAATTCGCTTTCACAAGAAAAGAAAATATATTCAAGGCAGTGTACCAAATAGGAGGAAACGAATATACAAAGGAATATAACACCTGTGATGGCGGTGAAATATGTGTAGGATTTTTCTCCTATCTGGGAAATGCACTTTATCTAAAGAATATCAAATTTGAAGAAACATATTCAAGATGTCCGTCAGCACAGGAAATAAAGGCGGATTTGCTGGAGAAAAATCCGTCACATCCAAGAATTCTGATGGATGGTGACAGACTTGATAAAATCCGTATTCTGTTGCAGAGTAGCGAAAGCTTTAAGATGTGGTACGCAAACGTGAAAGCAAAGGCGGATGCTGCATTGATTGTACCTGTAAGTAAATATGAGCTGCGTGACGGCGAAAGACTGTTATATGTATCACGTGATGTTTATGCAAATACGGTGTACCCTGCATTTGTATATTTAATCGAGGGCGGAGATGAATATATCAACCGTGTATGGTCGGAGCTCAGTGCAGCAGCAGAGTTCCCAGATTGGCATCCGACCCATTTCCTGGATACTGCGGAAATGACGCTTGCATTTGCGATATGTTATGACTGGTTATATGATTACTGGGACGAAGAGCAACGTGGTATATTGCAAACGGCAATAGAGGAGCTTGGACTTGATGCAGCGATGGAGGCGTATAACAACGAAGCAGAGTATGATAACAGTATCTATGGTGCATATCACAATCGAATAGGCTGGAAGAATGATCCGAGCAACTGGGGACTAGTATGTAACGGAGGTATTGCGGCAGGTGCGTTGGCTATAATGAATGAGTCCGATATTGACTATTGTGCAGAAATTCTTGAGGATGCAATGAACGGACTTGAAGCTCCGCTTTCAATGTATGCACCGGACGGTGCATGGCTTGAGGGTGTAGGCTATTGGCACTATGCAACGCAGTATCTTACATATATGATGTCAAGCCTGGAAAACACTGTGGGAAGCACATATGGCTATATGGACTCCGAGGGAATACGTCAATCGGCAAATTACTTAATTGCACATACGGGTGCGAAGGGTACATTTAATTACGGCGACTGCACGGAAAGTGTTATTTCCGCACCGGAGCTGTTCTATCTGTCGGATTATTACGGTGATGGCAGTATAAATGCTGCAAGACTGGGTATGATGGAGAGATTTGGAATCGACGGTGGAATTGATGATATACTTTTCTATAATCCGGACATTGAAACTGCGGAGGGTGAGTTCAAAAACAGTGCGAAGTTTGATTCTGTGGGTGTTGTGACTGCAACTAATTCTGCAGTTTCGGATATGGCTAGCTATATTGCAATGAAGGCAGGCAAGATAGGTGTATCACACGGTGACCTTGATGCAGGTTCATTTGTGATTGATGCTTTGGGAGTACGCTGGGCGAGTGATTACGGGAGTGATTCATATACACTGCCCGGATATTTCGACTGGGCTTCAAGAATAAATTATTACCGCAAAAGAGCAGAGGGACATTCCACGCTTGTAATAAATCCCGATTCTGAAGCGGATCAAAAATTGGGTGCAACTGCCCCGATAACTAATTTTATCTCGGGAGATAACGGAATGGTTGCTGTGACTGATATGAGTGAGATTTATGCTGATGATGCGCAAAGCGTCACAAGAGCAGTTTCGCTGTTTGATGACAGCACTAAATTTATGGTTCAGGATGAGATAAAGTCAGATACTCCGTGTGATGTATATTGGTTTATGCAGACAAAGCAGTCAGTAAGCTTTGGTGCGGACAGAAAGACGATTACGCTGTCGTCGGGAAATAAACGTATGCTTATGGTATTGCAGAGCAATTCGGATTTAGCACGTTTTTCTGTTACGCCGGCAAAACCGTTGGGTACATCGCCAAATCCTGAGGGGCAAAGCACAAACAGTGGATATTTCCGCATATGTGTTGCGTGCGAGGACGTAACAGATTTAGAGCTCAGAGTGGTGTTTATTCCATATATTGCAGGCTTTGAGCCGGATATATCGGAATTAGAACCGATATCGGCGATTGATGAAATACTTATTGATATGGATAAGGAAAAATATGCAAAGCCTGATGCGGTTTATATAAATGGCAAGCCGCTTGAAGGATTTTGCAAGCAACTCTATCATTACAAGCTTGAAGCGGACGGAAATATGCCCGTGATAGAGGCAATGAGTGATAAATATGATATATCTGTCAGATACGGTACTGTAGCAGAGGTTACGGTAAGCGATCCCGAGGGAATACTGAAGGATGGAAAATATTATTTTATAGTATCGGGTACCGCAGATGATTCTATAAGAGCGGAAGCGACGGATAAAGAGGTAAAGGTATTTACTTATAACCGCATGGCGGATATATATATTGCCGACTATAACGAAGATGGCAGATTAAAGGAAGTAAGATTTTTTGATAATGCAAAAAATACCGTGAAGACGGATATGGACACATCAGACATAAGAGTGTTTGCATGGGATGATATGCATCCGCTTGAATCTGTTATAAGCTTTACAAACTGAGAAATGAATTCAAGGAGGAAATATGTTTAAAAGAATTTTTTCTGTTATAATAACAGCAGCTATGCTGAGTAATCTGAGTGCATTTGCTCAGTTATCGGAAGTTGACGGAGTTTACAGCGAGGACTTTGAAGGCTATGAAGCCGGTGCAGATGTGATAGCTGATAAAACGATAATTAAGGAATTTACTAAGTTTGAGCCGGAGCTTTTGGAAAATGACGGAAGTCAGGCAATGGTTGTAAATTCGGCGAGCGGTGCGGATAATATGATTTTCACCAATGCCAATTTATACAATAACGAGCTTAATATTATAAAATTCAAAATGGGTGCGGATTCGTCCGCAAAGCTGAATTGGGGCAGTACCAGCAGCTTGGTATTCAGTCACACAAATGACGCAGGTATAATGGTAAACGACTATATTTTTGACTTTGCGTACAGCCTTGTACGTCATAAAGAGAACGGCGTTACCGAAAAAGCCATCTGTGGCTTTGCCTCAAAGAAGATGTACAATATAGAGATAAGAGCTGTTAAGCAGTTAAGAAATGAAAAGTATTATTACGATGTAACTTATGTGGTGGACGGTGCGGAGAATATGATATCATTCCCGACAACCGAGGATGGTACAATGCGTATTGGCTTCAAGTCCACATCGGGTAACAAGGTATATATTGATGATATTGAAGTATATGGCTATACGCTTGTAAAGACAGAGGTTAATATTGCAGAGCGTAATGACGTTTCGGTTAAGCCTGCAATTGAGGTTTTTTTCTCAGATGCAATTGACGAATCGTCTCTTATTCCCGGTGATATTCGTGTAGGTGAAATACCTGCAAAGGAAATAGAGCTTATTGATGAAAATAAGTATCTTATAACCCTGTCTGAGCCGCTTAAAAAGAATACGGAATATACTCTTGATATAAGTGCAATACGTGATATGAAGGGTAATTCGCTTGAAAAAAGTAAGTTTGCCTTTAAGACAAAAAACACAGCAGTTGTGCTTGACGGCAGCGATGTGGTAAATACTTCAGAGGAAGAAGCAGAGAATATTTTAATAATTCTTCCGGGATATGACGAAAACGGAACAATGATAAGTAAGTCTGTTCTGAATTTTGAAATTTATCCCGAGGAAGAAATCTCAATGGGAAATGAAGAATGTCTTGTGCTTACGGATGATTACAGACCGATTGCATCAACTGTGTATGCTTCAAATACAGGGAAAACGAATGATGAATTCAGTGCAGAATTTGACAGTGCCGCACAGAAGGTCAGAATTTCGGGAAAAACTGCTTCTGGTATCGCAGACGAGATGATAGCAATATCGGTAACAAACGGTAGCGGTGAAGTGGATTATACAAGCGTTATCAAGACCGGTGAAAACGGATATTTCAGCATGGAATATACACCGGTATCTGTGAGTGGTGTGTACAATGCAGCTGCAAAAACCATGCAGGAGAAATTCACATCGCCCGTAAATATACGTCTCAGTAGCGATATTGAAACACTTCTTGAAATTATAAATTCAAAAGATGTAGTAGCAATTACCGTTGCACTTGAAACCTACAAGGAAGTTCTTTTGATTGATCTTGACTTATATGCCGCACTTGAGGATAAGAGCTTTATCTGCGAGGAACTTGCGAAATCAGACAAGTACGAAACAATAGAAAAGCTTATTGATGATATTAAGGTGTTAAGCCTTATTGACACAATGAAGTCTGCTGAGGATATGTATCAGGTGTTCACAGGCTATGAAAGCCTTGTATTATCAGAAGATGATTCGGCTTATACTGTATGGAAAGAGCTTAGTGATGCTGATAAAAAGAGCGTACTTGAAGCAGTTATTAGTGACAAGGTATATGCACCCGATGAATTTAAAGAGGAAATATATGTAGTATCAATTCTTAAAATGATTGAGGGCACAAATAAATATATTGATGTAAAGAATGCGATTGAGGCATACCCGGACTTGCTCGGAATCGGCCTTGATGACTACAATAAGGCAGGTAAGCCGAGCTCAGTTGCAAAGGGCTTATGCGGAAAGAAATGGGATATCGACAGCTTTGGCAAAAAGTTTGATGAGCTTGTAGACGATGCAAAGGATACAAGCTCAGACAAGAAAGGCTCTTCCGGTGGTGGCGGAGGAGGTGGCGGTGGTGCTGTTTTATCGGGCAATGTTGCTTCCGTAAAAGCCACTCCGGAGCCGATGAATACACCTGTACCGACAGCAGAACCTACAATGAATCCTACAGCAGAGCCGATAAGCTTTAATGATATGGACGAGGCACAGTGGGCAGAGAGTGCCGTTTATTCACTTTGTGAAAGAGGAATTTTAAAGGGCTATGAGGACGGAAGCTTCCGGCCGAACGGAAACATTACACGTGAGGAATTTGTAGCCGTAATTGTGAGATATTTAGGCTTTGATACACCGGCAAAGTGCAGCTTTGACGATGTATCGGAGAATGACTGGTTCTACGAGGCTGTGGCAAAGGCATATTCAAAGGGAATTATAAAGGGTATAAGTGAAACACAGTTCGGAACAGGAAATATAATAACACGACAGGATGCGGCGTTGATTTTATATAACATAGGCGGACTTGATGCAGAGGGTGATATGAATTTCAATGATGCCGGTGAGATTGCGCACTACGCTACTGAGGCAGTAAGAGTGTTATCGGTAAACGGTATCATAAACGGAAATCCTGACGGCAGCTTTGAACCGACAGGAACTTTGACAAGAGCACAGGCGGCAAAGCTGATATATGCCTATGATATGGAAAAGGAGGATGGCAGATGAAGAAAACAGCAATAATTTTTTCACTGTTAATGTTGCTTTTTTCGGTGAGTGTATCGGCAGATACGGGCTATAATTTAAAGGAAACAGAGCTTTTAAGTGCACTGAATATCATTGATGAAGAGCTTAGTGAGGCGGAAGAGATAGTAACAAGAGGTGAATTTGCAGGAAGTATAGTACGCTTTATGGCTATTGATTCTGTGCCGTCTATGTACGATGCTTCGTTTGCTGATGTAACAGAGTACAGTGACGCCTGCAATTCAATTTACTACCTTAAATCAAGAAATATATTAAGCGGTGCGGGTGATGGCAATTTCTATCCGGATGTACCGATTACAAAGAAGCAGGCGGCAATTGTTATTGCAAGAGTTCTTGGTTATGGTGCAGTTCCGGGAAATACAGAGGACCACGCAGCAGCACTTGGAATTATCGGTATGAGCGATGATGCTCTCAATTATGGCGAGCTTGTTTCAGTATTATACAATGCACTTGATTGCAAGTGTGTGATTGCTGAATATGGCTCAAAGGGTACTTCATATGAGTTGAAGGAAAATTATCTTTCGGAAACCTTCGGAGCTTACCGTGAGCGTGGAATAGTTAGAAGTAATTCTCTGACAACCCTTGACGGCAACGGGGAAGCATCGGTAAATATAGTAAAAATCGGTAATCACGAGCTTAAAAATAATGGCTATGATGCTGATACGTTGCTTGGTATGAGTGTTGACTATTATTATATAACAGCAGGCTGGTACAAAAATGAAGATAAAGAGGATACACTGCTTTGTGCGGTGCCGACAAGTATGAATACCGTAACGGAGATTCTTGCAAAGGATATTACCTCGTTTGATGGCAGGACATTAAAGTATCTTGAAAATAACAAAAGCAGAACAATCAGCATTGACAGCAGTATTGACGTTATATATAATGGTGTTGCATGTCCTGATTATGAGATTGCAATGCTTTCACCGCAATGCGGAAAAATTACATATATTGAAAACGGTACAGACAGCGATTGTGTTAAGATTGAAGAATACAGAAACGGTATTGTAAGCTCAGTGAGCAGCGAATATATTTATCTGAAGAATGGATCAAAGATTGACTTGAACGGCTTTGGCGATGATACGCTCTTCTTATACGATAAGGATGGCAATGCGGTTGAGGATATACCGGTTAATTCAGTGTTGAGTATGTTTTATAGTGCCGATAAGGATATTTTAAAGGCGGTTTATTCTACGGATGTACTTGATAAGGCAAAGGTTCAGAGTGTAGATGATGAGTATATTGTAATTGATGCTCAGGAATATTTTGTGAATAAGCTCTATCTTAACTGGAAAAATGCACTTAAGGACATTAGCAGTGCAACATATAAGATATATCTCGACGCATACGGCGAGGTTGCTAAAATCGAAAAGGCTTCGGGTGGAAAGAGCTTCGGTTACCTGATTTCGGCATATGAAAACGAAGCAGGTGACGGCAAGTGTGTAAATGTTCTGCTTGAGGACGGCGGTATCGAGAGCATAGAATGCAGCTCGAAAATCAATGTAAACGGCAGTAGAGTGGAATGGAAAAATCTCGAAAGTGCTCTTATGTATAGCGGAAATTTAGAGCAGCTTATTACATATCAGACCAATGCAGACGGAAAGATAACCTCAATCAGCACAGCAGTTAACCGTGATACATATACCGGTTCGATTCAGGATAAGGAGATAGACGATTTCAAAATCTCCTATATGACAGATTCATCGGAATATTATAAAACTGCAACCAAGGTATTCGGAACGAGCTGTCCGGTAGACGAGCTGACAAAGGTATTCTTTGTTGCTGATAAGCCGCAGCAGCAGTCGGAGGAGTATTACTGGTCGGGAAGTATTTCATCGCTTGAAAATGATGACAGGGCAGAAAGTGCAGTGGGCTACAAAACCTCGTCGCAGCTTGGAAATGCAGAGGCAATGGTGGTTTACGGTGCAGGAGCAAGTGGTACTATCGGAAATGAGACACGTATTTCGGTAGTGAAGAAGATAGAAACGACCGTGAACGAGGACGATGAGCCGAGAGTAAGAGTGACCTTTATCACCGGTGGAAAGCTCGTAGCGTATAATTTAAGTGAGGACTTAAATCCTGCGGAGTATAATCTGAGCAAGGGCGATCTTGTGAGATTTGCGATAGATAGGAATTATGAAGTTTCAACCTTTGAAATGCTTTGTGATTTAAGGAGTGACGGAACTATGGCAGTGCGTTATGGCGAAAGCAATAACTATGCCAATACTTCAAACGCCGGTGGTGCAGTATTCAGAATTGTAAGCGGCAGTGTTTATGATTATGATGACGGACTTATGTGTCTGTCGAAGGGCGATGTCAACGGAATAAATCTTGAAAATCCGCAGTTTGAGTATTACAGAGGTATCGCAGGTGCGTTTATCTGTGTGGTTGATGATAATGAAATAACTGCCGGCTCGGATGTTGATATCGTAAGATATACAGATAATCCTGATGAGTACTCAAAGGCGTTTATAACAACAAGATACGGTGCAGTAAGGGATGTTGTTATCTATAAATAATAGTGAGGATATTTATAAATGGAAATGAATTATGCATATACGGGAATTGAAAACCGTATGGTGAAATTTATTGAACAGGTACAGTTAAAGGATAAGGCTTTATGGAAGCTGTTTTCTGACCAGTTTATCGGCTGTGCCGATACGCACGATTGCGGTTGGCGTGGAGAATATTGGGGAAAGCTGATGCGTGGTGCGTGTATGACTTATCAGTATACTCATGATGAAGAACTGTATAAAATACTTGAAAGCACAGTATGCGATATGCTCGAAAATGCGGATGAAAACGGCAGATTCTCTACTTACAGCATATCAGCGGAATTTGGCGGCTGGGATATGTGGTCGAGAAAGTATGTGCTTTTGGGATTTTTGTATTTCTATGAAATATGCATTGATACAGAGCTTAAAAGCAGAGTTGTTAGTGCAATGAAGGGGCATCTGGATTATATAATTGCACATGTGGGCGAGGGTAAAATGAATATCTGTGACACCTCGCCTGTATGGCAGGGCGTGAACTCCGCTTCGATTCTTGAACCCGTTGTTATGCTGTATAATATCACAGGTGATAAGGAATATATGGATTTTGCACACCATATCGTGAATAGCGGTGGTGCAAAGGAATACAGCATTTTTGAAACTGCGTATGAGGATAAGCTTTTGCCGCACGAATATCCTGTAAAGAAAGCATATGAGCTGATGTCCTGCTTTGAAGGGCTTATAGAATATTATAAGGTAACAAAGGAAGAAAAGTGGAAGAAGGCGGCAGAGAATTTTGCCGAGCGTCTGATAGAGTCGGAAATTACGATAATAGGCTGTGCCGGATGTGAGCACGAATGCTTCAATAATTCGGCACTGATGCAGACATATACAAAATATGACGGTCTGATGCAGGAGACCTG
>JAZQHZ010000172.1:0-3351 GCA_045540855.1 Clostridia bacterium | reverse complement strand
GCCTTTATTTGCTGTATCCATCTATATATTATATTAAATTCGGATTATATTGTCAATAAAAAAAGGGTAATTTAGCAAAATTTTAGTAATAGGGTATATTTGTCAAAATGTGTACCTTTTGATAGTGATTTTTATTTACTTCTGTATTCTCTTAAACGCCGGTAGAATGTTGCTATACTCATGTTGCACCTTCTTGCAGCTTCCTCTGCAGATATTTTGCCTGATTTCCAGTCCTTTATAACCTGCGGAAAGTTGTCCGGTATTGTTATGATTGGTCGTCCGAACACTACACCGTTGAGCTTTGCCGCTTTTATGCCCTCTGCCTGTCTCTGCTTTATATTCTCCCTCTCGTTCTGAGCTACAAAGGACAGAACCTGCAGAACAATATCCGCTATAAATGTACCCAGCAAATCCTTACAAAGACGGGTATCAAGCAAAGGCATATCAATCACCGCAATATCCACTTCCATTTCCTTCGTTAAAATTCTCCACTGTTCTAAAATCTCGTTATAGTTTCGTCCAAGCCTGTCAATCGACTTGATGTATAAAAGGTCGCCTTTTTTCAATTTCCGTATTAGTTTTCTATACATAGGACGGTTAAAGTCCTTCCCCGATTGCTTGTCTGTATAGATGTTTCTCTTATCAATCTTTCTGTCCAACATCTCAAGCATCTGTCTCGATATATTCTGGTCAACTGCCGATACTCTGACATACCCGTAATCCATAGCCTCTACACCTCCTTCGGATACAAGCCTTACCCTAACTGTTATTATATCACTTTAGCTTCCCTGTTATTTCGTCTGCATCTTTTCATGTTCTGAAAGCGGGACAAACATACCGCATTTTCCGTCTTTTAAGCACCCGATGTATGAGCATACCGTACTTCTTGTATCAAGTTCAAAATCAAGCTTTCCTGTTTTACATACCGGACATAATAATTCTTTCATAACTTTCTTCCTTTCCTCTCAAATAGGTAAAGGCGGCCATATTGACCGCCTTCGTTTACCTGTGCATCTTACGCAGGATTTTTCCGTACACGAGCTTTCGCTCATAGTTGTATTTACGGATAAGTATTTCCACATTATCGCCTATCTTGTAGTCGCCGTCATACTCCATTGTCGCATAGGAGCATAGTATCTCGGTAGCACCGTCAAACAGACGGCAATACACTCCTCCGCCGTATTTGCCTACAATGGTTGCTATTCTTGTTGAGCCTGTCGGATGCCTTGTTTCAATACCGTCAAACGGATGCGGGATTGTGTCCTTAATGGAAAGCCTTAAAATATTCTCTTTCCGGTCAAACTCCTTTACAACCGCCTTTTTCACCTCTCCGGGTTTTAGTACCATTCGAAGATCGGGAACGGTATTGTGGCTTACCTCTTTCTGCACAAGCATTACATCATAGCCACGATATGTTACGGTACATGCACCTCTGCCGACAGAGATTACCTCTGTGTCTATAATCTGACCTGCCTCAAGTCTCCTTCGTGCATTGACTCTTTTTATCTGCTCAAGAGCCTGCTTTCTTGATGCAGTTGCAACACCCTCGAGCCTGTCAATCTCCGTTACAATAAACGAGATATTTGCACCATTCATCGACTGCAATGACGGCGGTTCTTCAAAATCAAGAAAGACCTCGGTATCGGGAATAATTATCTTGACTCTGTACGGAATTACAATCAGGCACCGGATTGTGCGTTTTACTGCACGCCGTTTTCCTTCCGGCACGTAGCTCACCTCATGCTCATCCACACCAACCACCTGACCTGTTAAAACAGAGCCGCCACGATAGGACGCATAAATCGCCTGCCACTCCTGACGTTCCTGTTCGGATAAGTTCCTGTCAAGCTCAGCTAAATTCAGTTCTTTGAAGTCCATAGTTTTGCCTCCTTCTGTGCTAAATTTTGTATATATCACTGCTGCCCTATTGATTTAAAACTTTAAAAATCACCTACCCTTCTGTTTTTGCTTAAATACAAAACGAACAGCAGCTCTCACTTGTCCTTATAGAACACCACCCCTTTCTTTCCGATTACTGCAAACCGCTGATAGCATTTTGAGGATATTTTCTTCATCTGCGATTTATCATCTAAAAGAAACATAATAACCTCACTTTTGCTGTTTGTGAATTTGTCATTGACATATTCCGATATCGCTTTTTCTGCACCTTGCTTTACCGGAATAATTGACACCTCCCGTGTATGGTTATCACTGTCTATATAGAACCGGATTGTTACCGGCTCACAGCTTCGTCTGTGCCATACTATCTGCGGCAAGAATGACAGCATCACCTCAAAGGAACGGATGATGTCATAATCAGGCTGCATACCCTTAATTCCTACAAGTGCCTCCTCACCATCGCCAAGCCTCTCATAGTCCGAATACCGTTCCATCTGTGCCACGTATCCGTCAAGGTTCGGAAACAGCGTTTTGAATTTCTCGTTTACCATCAGCAAAAGCTGTCTGATTTGCAAAGGTCCGTATTCGTTTATCAGCTCGTCTATGTATTTCTGATACGGATTTAAAAACATATCTTTCACTCCCTTCTCCGCATTGCATTTAAGTACGGGTCAATATGCAATAAGCTGTATTCCTCGGTAATGGCATTAAACACCGTACTCATTACATATGCCGTTATGTTTTTAATCTGCTTATCGTTTGTATGAAGCTTGTCTATCACCGAATGAAGAAGTGTTGCATTAAGCTCATACATACGACTTCTGACCTTATCCTGCGGCAAGATAGCATCCCCTATTTTGAGGCTTTCCGAGTAGTACATTCTCTCCAATGCGTCATAGAGAATTCTCTTTTCCTCCTCCGGGAATGTGTCAAGCTGACAAAGCTCCAAAATATCGTCAAGACTGTATATGTCTGTCGGTCTGTCCTTTTCGTGCGTATAGAATTTAATATTACTGCTATTTAGGACAGACTGACTATTCTCAGTATGGTTTATATTAGTCTTATTTATTTCAGTCTTTATTGTGTGCGATTTTGGCACATCTTGATATTCCGTTTCGGCAGTTCTTGATATGCCATTTTGGAAGTTCTTGATATGCTCATTTGTAATATCTGTACTATCACTCTCATTTTTAGATATGCCATTTTCGCATATCTTGATTTCTTCCATTGCAGCAGTCAGATATGCTGAATCAGCAGTTCTTAAATTTTCCTTTTTTGTATGCTCCTTTGCCTCTTCTGCCGTAAGCTCCGGCTTTGTTATGTAAATCATATTCGGCATACCGCGTCCGCATCGGTGCTCCTGTATCAAGCCCGCAGATATAAGTTCCTTATACGCTGATATCGCCTTTTTATATGAAATTCCTAAATCCTCTGCAATCTCTTCTCTTGTAT
>JAZQHZ010000171.1:0-6284 GCA_045540855.1 Clostridia bacterium | reverse complement strand
TCTGTACTCGCCCTTATCTGCGATCATTGCCTTGTTCTCATTTGAAAGCACTCCCTGAAGAGCTGTGCTTACCATTGAAACATCTGCCACATTTGTCTGATCAAATGTTAATGCAATTGTTGATCCTGAAATACCATTGCTAAAGCCTACGTACTTAACTACGATTACCTTTTCAAGCTCTGTGCTGTTCTCAGTGTCTAACTCAAATGTAAGACCCTGTGATACCGGTGCTGCTGTCGGTATCGGTGAAGGTGTCGGTGCCTCTGTCGGTATCGGAGTCGGTGCAACAAAAGTTACCGATGCTGCCGGTAATAAATCTACTCCTGCTTCACCATCGCCATACAACTCAATATCACCGCTTGCATCAGAACCTGCTACTGTTGATGCCGCACCTAAAGAAATTGTCAAATCTGTTGTAAGAGCATTCTTTAATGTTACCTTAAACTTTGCAACATTTGAATTCTCTGTTGTCTGATATACACTTCCTGCTAATGATACTCTGTACTCGCCCTTATCTGCGATCATTGCCTTGTTCTCATTTGAAAGCACTCCCTGAAGAGCTGTGCTCACCATTGAAACATCTGCTACATTAGTCTGGTCAAATGTCAACGCAATTGTTGAACCCGAAATACCATTGCTGAAGCCTACGTAATTAATATCAATAATTTTTTCAAGATCTGTGCTTTCGCTTTCATTTACAACAATCTGAAGTCCCTGTGTAATTTCATCAGCTGCACTTACTAATGTAAAATTAGCGAATACAGAAAAAATCATTGCTAATGAACACAAAAGTGCTGTTAACTTTCTTGTCTTGTTCATTTTTTGTTTTTTCTCCTTTCAAAAACCTTATTACCCTATATATTATACAGCTATACAGCAAAAACCGTATAGCTGATAATATCAAAAATAGCCACTACGACTTAAATTACTCAGTAACCACCTGAACTGTACCTACCGGTGTGCTCTCATCGCCCGATGTGTACTTAAGAATGTTTGTAGCGTCTGCCGTTGAAATTCTCTTGTTACCGTCACAAAGAGCCGCTGCTGTGAAGTTTGTACCCTCAAGAAGTTCCGCACCTGCTGTGTGCTTTAATACCGCTGTAGCATCTGCTGTTGTAATTCTTGTGTTACCGTCTACGTTACCAACAAGGATCTCTACACCATCTTCCTTAATCTCACCTACTGTAAACTCTTCCGGTGAAATTGTGAACACGCCATCCTTGTAGTAACCAACCTTAACTACATATGTACCGTCAGCGAGTGAATCACCCTTAAGTAAAGCTGTGTCTGCTAATGTAGCATCCTGGTCGATGTAATAGATGTTCTCATCTGTTACTTCTGCGTCCTTCGGAACTACGAGGACTGTCATCTGTGTGTCAGCGTCAGCTGTCGGAACTGTGAACTTAACTGAGTTGTTCTCAGCTGTGTAGTCAGCAGCCATTGCTGATACGCTTGATACTGCTGCAATAGCTGTTACAGCAGCGCATGTTGCCATGAACTTTTTCATTGATCTTTTCATTTTAGTCTTACCCCTTTTCTGAAAAAAATTTTTTTGTTTTTTGTTTGAGTGCCTATTTGCGGACAGGGCACTTTTACAAGTTACATTCATATATTTATATTATAAACTATATGTCCCTAAATTTCAATTACTTTTTTAATTCTTTTATTTTTTTGTGAACTATACACAATTTATTCTGTCAACTTTTTATCAATTTGCACAAGGCGTATTTCCATAAAAATACTGCCGCATTTTCCCGTGCGGCAGTATTGGATTTTATTGCTTATTTTGCCTCTTTTTTACTGTATGAAGCCATCGCTCTGCGGTAGTCCTTTGAGTAAATTCCGAACTCCGCCTCAGGATTAAGCTTGTTGATATATCTGAGCACCTTTTTGACTGAACCGACACTGAATTCATCAATCGGCATATACATATAGCTGCCGTCAGAGTTTTCAACATAGAAAATATCCATACTCTGCACCGACTTCTTTACCGCAAAGTCCTTTGATTTCTCAAACGGCTCAACATCGTCACCGAACTCCGGCCCCGTCTTTGCCGTACGCTTGAGATAATTTTTTGTACCTATATATATGTTGGTAATTTCCTTTACCGGACATTCCACCAGCTCAGTTTTTGCAGGAATGAAGTCACTGAGGAATGCGGGCTTGAAGTCCACATTGTACGGAAGAAATCCGTTCACCCAGCGGCGCATATATACACTCTGTTTATCCACCGCAAGATAGGTGGGATATACCGTATTTATTCGTATCATCACATACGTTGCCGCAAGCAGTGTTATGATAAGGTATGTTATAACAAACATCCATCTGCTTTCCAGCATATTGTATACTGCCATAATCACAGCTATGACTGCGATAAGCGCAAGAATTGCGATAATTATTGTATTCTTACGTCTGTATGACGGCTTTGTTCTCGCCGTTGCAATGTAACCGGACATAATATGGTTCTCCTTTGTATATATCAATAAACTCGTCTTGCACCGTAATATGTTGATGTGTAGTACGGAGTTGTCATATCAGCTATTCTTACAACATCACCAGTTCTCGGTGCGTGAAGCATCTTTCCGTCACCTACGTAGATACCTACGTGGTGTACATCGCCGTTCTTCTCAAAGAATACGAGGTCGCCCGGCTCAAGGTCACCCTTGGCAACCGGCACACCTTCGTTACACTGTGTCTGTGTAACTCGGCTGATTTCTATACCCAAGTCTCTGAGCACGTACTGCACAAGACCTGAACAGTCGAAGCCGTCCGGTGTTGTACCGCCCCATACATACGGAACGCCGAGATACTTTGATGCCTCGTCAACAATATCCTGACCTATTCCCGACGAAGGTCTTGACACAAGAATATCAAGATACGGATCACCCGAAACCTTTTCAATTCTTCTCTGTCTCTTTGCGAGATCCTTATATGCCTGCGTAGCCTTAACCTGCTTCTGGATTATCTTTTTCTTCTTTGTCGTTACAACCTTGCCGCTTGCAGTCTTTTCCTCTACCTCCACAAGCTCCTGATCGTAGAAATAAAGCACGCCCATTGCCTCGTCCTCATAGATGAAGTAATATTCATCGTCCGGCTCAAGAATGGTCTCTGTTATTACCGGCATCGGTATACTTACCGTTACCGCAACAGAGGACTGTGCCTTTTCGATATTCGTGTCACGTCTTAAGGCTGTTATATATATGAAGTAATCGCCCGGCTCAACACCTCTGATTACTGCTTCATATTCATTCTTTATAAGCTCGCTTGTCACGAGATTTCCCTCTGCATCATAGAGATCAAGCACGAAATCGTGATACTGCTCTGATTCCCAGCTTACTGCAAGGTAGTCATCGTCGGTCGAGCCCTCTGCAAACGGAGTTAAAATCTTAACGCCGTCGTCATACGCACTGCCGTAGCTGATTAATATATCCTCTGCCGAAAGTGAGATACCGTCCGGAGTAATTGAGCTTACCACCAGTCTGTAATCCGCACCTCTCTTGAACAGCTCTGCCGGAAGTGTAATCTGGGTTTCGTCTGTATTGATATACTCGTTTACAACATAGTCATCATTCTCCACGTCAAACACTTCAATGTGGTACTGTGTTGATGCCTGCATTGCAAGCTCGATGACAATATCGTCACCCTCGTTATATATCATTTCAGTCGCAGGTGCAAGCACTACCGGAGTTGTTACCTCACTGACCTCGCTCAATTGTGCGATTTCCTCTGTGGTATCAACAACCACAATTTCCTCTTCCTCTGCTTTGTCGGTACCTACCTGCATTGCGAATACCAGCGAACAGTCGTCTGCGATATACGCCTGTGCACCTGCTTCCATATTCTTGTCATAGTCAGCAGTGAGGATTTCGCTTCCCTCACGTACAAGGCTGTTATATGTGCAGAACACGTCAAAGCCTGTTGCTCCAATCAGCTTATCCGATACTATCTCATCACCCACTGTGATGCCGAATTCTGATGCAACGCTTTCGTTAAGTGTTTCATCAAGGACATATGCTGTTTTTTCATTCTTTGCACGTGATGCGTTTATCATATCCATAAGCTGGAGCACGCACGCATCCTCTGCCGCATCGCTGTACTCCGCTTCCTTATCCGCAACATTGTACATAATTGCATCAATGTTACCTGATGCATCAGTGTAGAAGCTGAACGCCTTGTCGCTCTTGTAGTCTGTGGCTCTGATATACGGATCGCCCACAGCTACGTTACCTATTCCGAATGAGGCACTGTTTGAATACAGAGCACATATACGGTCTGACTGAACGCCGACCATTATAAACTGTGCAGGATCGGCATTGTATACGTACCATTCAAAGCCATAGAGCGATTCATCAACTCTGTTGGGCTGACCTAACGCTTCAATAACAGTGGCAATATTTGCACCGGTTGTTATTGTTATATCGCCCATATCGAAAGTAATCTGCTTTGCAAAGCGATTGTAAATTTCATTTATAAGAGTTTCGCAGCCATCCACTGTAAGTGCTTTATCAGGCTCCGAGCCGCGATTTACCGCAATTATTCCCTGCTTCATCATAAAAGCATAGGCAATACGGTTCTCTTCATCTATATATGCGTTATCGTAGCAGTTATTTAATATAACGTCAGCTTCCTGTGCTGAAATGGCATAGCTGTCGTCATAGCTTATCACAGTTTTGTAAAGGACATTTACAAGGTCCTGTTTTCTTATCGTGTCTTGTGCATATATACCGTCACTGTCCGAAAGATTGACATAGCCGAGAACGACCGACTTCAAAAAGTCCTCATCCTCGCCGTTTTCACCCATTCCCTCAGGAATTGCCACTTCTGCATTGTTAAGCGTTTCGTGAAGTGCCACTGTACGGCTGTATGCGTCTTTGCTCGAAATATGTATTTCATCGGCACTTGCTGCACTGCCGAATGAAGCAAGCAATGCAATCACTATTAAACTGCAGAGCTTTGACATAAATCTTCTTCTTGCCACAATCTCATTTCCTTTCATAGTTATACTTATACACTATAACATTATAACAAATAATTTTCAATTTGTCTATATGTAAAATGTGAATTTTTTGTAACAAAAATTAAATTTTTTGCATAAAATCTTATATTTTATTGACAGAGCAATAAATTTAGTATAAAATATAATGGATATAATAAATGCAGGAGAAATAATTATGTTTGATAAATTGGAAGCATTAGAGGAGCGCTTTGCCCTTGTTTCAGAGAAAATCAGCGACCCGGAGGTTATTGCTGACCAGGACGCATGGAGAGGCTATTGCAAGGAGCATTCCGACCTCACACCGATAATAGAAAAATACCACGAATATCGTGACGCAAAGAAAACCTTGGCAGACGACAAGGAAATGCTTGAGGAAGGTCAGGAAAAGGAATTCGAGGAAATGATAAAGCTCGAAATGGCTGAAGCAGAGAAAACAATAAAGCAGGCAGAGGAGGACTTGAAAATCCTCTTGCTCCCGAAGGATCCTAATGATGAAAAGAACGTAATCGTAGAAATCCGAGGCGGTACGGGCGGTGACGAGGCGGCACTGTTTGCAGCTGATCTTATGAGAATGTATTCAATGTATGCCGAAAACCACCGCTGGAAGATTGATATTTTGAACTCCAACGCAACCGATATCGGCGGCTACAAGGAAATAAGCTTCTCAATCGAAGGACAGGGTGCATATTCAAGGCTGAAATTCGAAAGCGGCGTTCACAGAGTACAGCGAGTGCCGGAAACAGAATCGCAGGGCAGAATCCACACCTCAGCGGTAACCGTTGCAGTATTGCCTGAAGTCGAGGAGGTCGAGGTTGAAATCAACCAGAACGATTTAAGAATTGACGTATTCCGTGCAGGCGGTCCGGGCGGACAGTGCGTAAACACAACCGACTCAGCAGTGCGTATCACGCATTTGCCTACGGGAATTGTAGTTTCGTGTCAGGATGAAAAGAGCCAGTTCAAGAATAAGGATAAGGCGATGAAAATCCTGCGTTCAAGAATTTACGATGAAATGCAGGCGGCACGTCATAAGGAGATTGCAGACGAGAGAAAGTCGCAGATTGGTTCAGGCGACCGAAGCGAGCGAATCCGTACATACAATTTCCCGCAGGGACGTGTAACGGATCACAGAATCAATCTCACGATATACAAGCTGGAGCAGGTGTTAAACGGTGCAGCACTTGACGAAGTGATTGATGCACTGATTACAGCGGATCAGACAGCGAAGCTGTCGGGAATGAATGAATGATTTAAGGAGCAGCATTTGCTGCTCCTTTTTAGTGTTAGG
>JAZQHZ010000170.1:0-6056 GCA_045540855.1 Clostridia bacterium | reverse complement strand
ACAGAAGAGCCGACACCGGAACCGACAGAAGCACCGACACCGGCACCTGTTGCAGAGGATTTTGAAATCACATTTGACGGTATGTCAGCAATACCGGCAGATACAGCGGTTGTAACATATAACGAAAACATCGCGGTAGTTGAAAATGATGCATTAAAGATTACAGGCAGTGACGGCAACGGTGCCGTTATTGTAAATATCCTTGAATCAGATGCAAAGGCAGTAGAGATTGAGTTTGATGCAAAGCTTACAACTTTAGATGTGGCTAATGATACAAAAACAGGATATTGGCAGCCGTATGACGGTATTCATACAAAGTTCAAGCCGGCATCGGGTAACCGTTTCTATGCTGTAAGATTAAGTCCTGTATATGTGCAGTTACACGGAAGTACAGCAACAGAGCAGGCACATCCTGCAGTGACTGACTATTATCATGTAAAGCACGTATACGATTATACAACAAAGGCATTATACACAACAGTAAGTGTTGACGGTAAGATTATCACAAGCGATATCAAGACAGAGGTTAATGGATTTGCTCAGTATAACTTCGGAACAGATAATGTAAATGGCTGTATTTATGATAATATCAAGGTTTCATATATCGACACTGCAGCAGAGTATGCACAGTTTGCACGTGAAGTTCAGTTAGACAGAAACGATGAAACAAGTACAGAGGAAAATAAGGGTACATTAAGATTCAAGGCGGGTCTTACAAATTCGACTATTACAGGCGATATCACAGAAAGCGGCTTCAAGTTTGTGAACACAGCAGCAAGCAATAATGCAGTGGTATCAATGGAAGCACCCGTAACAACAGAGAAGGTTGTAATCGGCGATGTATTCTACTATGATGTAAAGAACATCAATGTTCCGACAATCAGTGGTGAGGGCTCAGTAATTCTTAAGGCGGGCTTCTATGCAGTTCCGTATGTAAAGGATGCTGATGCTACATATTATGGTGTACCGTTCACATTTAAGGCAGAGCTTAACGGTGCAAACGGGGAGATTCAGACGGAAACTAAGTAAAGGAGATAGATAGCTATGATGAAGAAAAGATATTTAACACCTTCTTTGGAGGTTTCAAAGTTTAACCTTGACAATATTGTAATGGCAAGCGGATTAACAACAACAATTGATTCAATGACAGAACAGGGAAACAGCTACGGTGCGTCAGGAAGAGTAGGAACAGAATTTTCGGTTGATACCGAGCAGGTTATGGTTTCATTGTAATATTTCCCTGAAAATAATTTAAATGGGAGGAAAAGCAAATGTTTAAATGCAAAAAGGCGATAAGTGCAATCCTTGCTTCTGCAATGGTATTTAGCGTGATTCCGGCATACAGTGTTGTAAACGCACAGGATGCAGAAATTGTATGGGACGGCGGATATATCATTGACTTTGATTCGATGGAAGCGATTGCAGATACAGATGAAATAAGATTTCATTCGGCTGAGTCCCCTGATCTCATCAGCGATGAAAACGGAAAATATCTGTCATTAACAAACAACAATACCTCATATACCGGTGGAGTAGCAAACTACGATGCGGGACAGTGGGGAGCTGCAGTAAATATTAAAGAAAATGCAGATGCAGACTATGTGAAGATTACATACAAAGCAAAGCTCAATCAGCCTGCGGACGATACGACCATAAGCTGGGGCTCAAGCAGTGTGGACGATAAAATTGTCTGGTATGCAGATGGTACGACCACATATAAAAGAGCATGGGGTGCACGTATAAGTGTAAATCAGACTCAGGTATACGGTGGTACTGTGGATGCAGAAAATAAGATTGCTCCTGATGAGTGGGTAGATGTGGAATATTTATATGACGCATCAACAAAGCTGACAACAGCTACAATATCACAGAACGGTACAGTGCTTCTTTCAGGGGCATTCTCGAGCAAGACGGAGGCTCCGCAGCTTCTCTTATTAGCGGCAAGAGGCGGAAACGAGACATATCCTGTATATTATGATGATATTACAGTGAATTACGGTGCAGTTGAGGGCGAGCCGGAAGAAACGGCAACACCTGAGCCCACTGAAACACCTGAGCCGACAGCGGTTCCTGTGGCGGAGAATTATGAAATCACATTTGATGATCTTGATGAAGTGGCAGATACGGAAAATATTGTGTACAGCACAGCATCAGCTCCTACACTTGTTAATGACGGGGACGGAAAGTATTTATCATTAACAGGAAATGCTGAAAAGAAGCCGGACGGATTAGTATCGGGCGACAGTGAATGGGGAGCAATCATTAAGGTTGTACCTACTTCAGAAGCAAAGGCAATCTCAATCTCATACCGTGCAAAGCTTGGAACAACAACAGCTGAGTCAGCATGGTGGGGCGATGCACATCTTGATGACAAGATAGTGTTCTATGATGGTGCACTCTACATAAGAAAATGGGGATGTCAGTCAAGTGTGACAAGAACAAGATTGTTTGACAGTGGTACAGGTGATGAAAATGCGGCAGCGAAGATACCTGACGGAAATGAGTGGGTAGATGTTAAATATTACTATGATGCAACAGCTAAAACTACAAGCATCACATTATCGCAGAATGGTACAGTAGTTGCAACAGGAAGTATTTCATCAGGAATTCCTGCGGCAATCTTACTTGCGGCAAAGTCAACAAGCGGTACTGTGTATTATGACGATATCAAGGTAGAATATCTTGAAACGGCACCGGACGCTACAAACACACCGGAACCGACAGAAACTCCGGAGCCTGACAATACACCGGAGCCGACAAATACACCAGAACCTACTGCTGAGCCTACTGCAACACCTGAAGTGGCGGCAGAAAGCTTTGAAATAACATTTGACGAACTTGATGCAGTAGCAGATACAGAGAATATTGTATACAGCACAGCATCAGCTCCGACACTTATTAATGACGGAGATGGAAAGTATTTATCATTAACAGGAAATGCTGAAAAGAAGCCGGACGGATTAGTATCGGGCGACAGTGAATGGGGAGCAATCATTAAGGTTGTACCTACTTCAGAAGCAAAGGCAATCACAATCTCGTACCGTGCAAAGCTTGGAGCAACAACAACGAATGATGCATGGTGGGGCGATGCTCACATTGATGACAAGGCAGTATTCTATGACGGCACAAAGTATACAAGAAAATGGGGCTGCCAGTCAAGTGTAACAAGAACAAGATTGTTTGACAGCGGAACAGCTGATGAAAATGCGGCGGCAAAGATACCTGACGGAAACGAGTGGGTTAATGTTGAGTATTTTTACCTTGCATCAAGCGGCACAACAAGAATCACATTATCACAGAACGGTGCAATAGTAGCAGAAGGAAGCACTGCAACAGGAATTCCGGCAGCTATTTTACTTGCGGCAAAGGCGAAGAGCGGCACAGTATATTATGATGACATCAAGGTAACATACTATGATGAAGAGCCTGAACCGACCAATACACCTGAGCCGACGAATACACCGGAACCGACAGCAGTTCCGACAGCAACTCCGATTCCGACAGAGGTACCGTTAGCGGATGATTTAGTTATTAACTTTGACGATATGACAGAGCTTCCGGGCAATGTTGAAGGCGTAGTTTTCGACAGCTCAATCGCTACTTTAGTAGACGGCGGAGTTACAGGCAAGGCGCTTCAGATTGGTGGCAGCGTTGGTAACGGTGGTCTTACATTGACAGACTTTGCGGCTGCAAAGAATGCATCAAAGGTTACAATTACATTCAATACTAAGTTCACAAGCATTGAAAAGGATGAAAGTGTTACAACAACCTGGGGTCCGTACAGCGGTGTGCATACAAAGCTTCACCCGGCAACCGGTAACAGAATATATGCAGTAAGATTCACACCTGCAAACTGGCAGCTACACGGTACCGGAGCGGCTGCGGCACATACATATGCAAACGAGGACTGGTACACAGTTACACACGTGTTAGACTGTAAAACAGATACGTTGGTGACAACGGTTAAAACAGCATCAGGTGACGAGGTATGTAGTGCAACAAAGGAAAGCTTAGGCGGAATCAAGGCATATCACTTCGGAACAGACAATGCAAATAAGACCTGTCTGTACGATAATATTTCAGTTATCTATACATATGATGCACCGGTGATTGATGAAAATTCAATAGTACTCAAGGATGCAAGCGGCACAGCTCAGAATTTCAAAGCTGCAAGTGTTGCAACAAACACGGTAGAAATTGATTTCGGAACACCGATGAACAAAGATACTCTCACAGAGAATACAGTATATATTACAAAGAGCGGCAGTACAGATAAGCTGGTTTGTGAAAGAGTATATTCAAACGGAGTATATGTATTGACTATTGACCAGAAGGTCAACAAGCTTGAAAGAAATGCTGAATACGAGATTTATATCTCGGATACGGTAAAGAACGCAAAGAACGTAGCACTTGCACAAGCAAAGACAATCAAGTTTAAAACAGATAACGGAAGTGTAAGGGCAGAAATTGTAAATGCAGAGATTGACGGCAATAACGTAACAGGTATTGCACAAATCAAAGCAGGTGCAAAAATGAATATAAATCTTGATTACTCAAATACAACGGGTAAGGACGGAAATGTAACGGTTATTATCGCATACTACAATGGTAAGGAAACTGTTGGAGCAGAGATAGTTAAGGCTGAAAATATATCAGCAGAAATCACTGAAAGTGCATATAGCTATGAATATACAGTTCCGTCAGATATTACAGGCTATGATTCGATTAAAATAATGTCGTGGGAAAGCCTTGAAACAATGGCTCCTATATCAAAGAGCCTTGCTATTAAATAACAGTTGCATACAAGGTGCAGGCAAATGTCTGCCTGCACCTTGCTCCCAACGACAAGAAGGAGTTTTATATGAACGTAAAGAAATTAACAGCGGGTATAATTGTTGCTTCAATGCTCTCGTCAATGACTGCGATGGCAAGTGAGATTGTCAGAGAGTGTGAGGTTAAGCCTGATTTTGTAAATAACACTGTAACCGTAAGTGGTAATGTGTCGGCAAATGAAAATGTAACAATAATGGTATTAAAGGACGGAGTAACACCATCAACTATATGGAGTAAGCTCACTTCACAGAGTACAAGCATAAAGCTTGGCGAAAGTAATATACCGGCATTAAAGGCTGATGCTTCAGAAGTAATATTCTATATAAATGATGAGATAACAGCAGATGCCGAAGGTGAGTTTGAGCATAAATTCGGATTCAGTAAGGACGGAGTATACGACATATATCTCTATACCTCATCGGGCATAAAGCAGTATCAGGACTTTGCTTTTACAGGCAGTGATAGCTATAAGTCAGCTGTTGATCAACTGAATGAGCTCATTAAAAACAAGAATAAAAACGGATTTGTTGCGTTGATGAAAAATTCCGATATACTTGCAGAGTTGGGAATTACCACAGATTTCGGAGCTGACTTAGGTAAGGCAGCTGAAATATATTATGATGCTCTTGACGGTAAGATGTTAGATTATGACTATGAGAAAAATACTGCTTTATATAAATGCTGTGCAGCAATAACTGCATTAAATGGCAAAAATAATGTTACAGAGCATCTTAAGTATGCCCTCGAGGGTGATACGGATGCGTTGAAGTGGTACGACAAATATATCACAAGCGAAACAGCACAGAAGTATATTATTGAAAAAATATCAGATGAAAAGATTACAAGTATTGACGCTCTTTCAGATGAACTGAAGGAAGCACTTATCCTTTATGTTGTGGCAAATCCGAACGGATATGAAAACATAAAGAATATATTTGAAGATTTTACGGAAATTACCGGCATATCATCTCCTACATCAAAGCTCAAGGTATATTCAGAGCTTGCAGGAAATGACTTTATAAGTATTGAAAAAATGAAGTCGAAATATGAGGACTTAGAAGATAAATACAGCTCAACGTCGGGCGGTGGTTCGTCAGGCGGTGGAGGTGGCGGCGGCTCATCATCAGGTGGTGGAGGCGGTGCGCCAATGGGAATAGGTGCAGTTGCACCGGTTATTGAAAAGACAGAAACGAATAACGTTACTGTTATGAACAAAAATATCT
>JAZQHZ010000169.1:0-5100 GCA_045540855.1 Clostridia bacterium | reverse complement strand
CATAAGCGTCGTCATTCCAAGCTCTACCTTGAAAATGATATTGCCGCCCTTGCCGCCGTCGCCGCCGTCAGGACCGCCTGCCGCAACGTACTTTTCACGTCTGAAATGAATCGAGCCGTGGCCGCCGTCGCCTGCCTTTATGAAAATTTTTGCTTTATCTATAAACATTTACTTAGCCTCCTTCTGTATAAATACCGTAAAAGACTTTTGAAGGGTGTCGCAAATGCGGCACCCTTTGTAATACTATGTTAAATTAGTCGGCATAGACGCTGCACTGCTTCTTGTCTCTGCCCTTTCTCTCAAACTTAACCTTACCGTCGATTAAAGCGAATAATGTATCATCTGAACCGATGCCTACATTGTTACCCGGATGAATCTTTGTTCCGCGCTGTCTTACTAAGATATTGCCTGCTAAAACGAACTGACCGTCAGCTCTCTTAACGCCAAGTCTCTTCGATTCGCTGTCACGACCGTTTTTTGTACTACCCATACCTTTTTTATGAGCCATTTAAAACACCTCGTTTCTCAAAATATAGCTTGTTATCAAAAAAATTTACGCGTTGATCTTTGTGATCTCAACCTTTGTATACGGCTGTCTATGACCCTTCTTGCGTCTGTAATTCTTCTTTCTCTTCATCTTGAACACATAGATCTTCTTAGCCTTGCCGTTCTTAACTACCTTAGCCTCAACAGTAGCGCCGTCAACTGTCGGAACACCAACCTTAACGTCATCGCCTTCACCTGCCATGAGTACCTGATCGAAAGTTACTGTTGCACCTTCCTCAACCTCAAGCTTCTCGATGAATAATGTATCACCCTCTGATACCTTGTACTGCTTACCGCCTGTTACGATTACTGCATACATTATTAAAACACCTCCTCATATATTTTCGAGGACACGCTGTCTACGGGTACTGATAAATCAGTTTCGCAAAAACCCGGTCAATGCGGTCACATCTCTTTAATATTACCATAAAAACCTTGTATTGTCAAGTGTTTTTACGACTTTGTAAAACTTTGTGGAAAAACCACAAATTACCCCGTTTCTGAGCTTATCTGTTTATTGAAACAATCTTGATTGAAAGTGCACCTGCCGGAGTTGTAGCCGTTACAACCTCGCCAACACTGTGATTTAAGATTGCCGCACCTATTGGTGACTCAAATGAAAGCTTATTCTTATACGGGTCTGCCTCAGTAGTACCTACTATTGTGTACTCCTTTTCTCCCATCGGTGAATCAATGAACTCTATCTTTACTGTCTTACCTACCGTTACTGTGTCAAGTCCGTCATCAACCACTACCTTTGCATACTTTAACATATGCTCAATCTGGCTTATTCTTGCCTCAACCTCAGCCTGCTCGTCCTTAGCTGCATCATATTCAGCGTTCTCTGAAAGGTCACCGAATGAACGTGCTTCCTTAATCTTCTCGGAAACTTCTTTTCTTGTGACATTCTTTAAAGTGTCAAGCTCTTTTTCAAGCTCATCCTTACCCTCTTGGGTTAAGATATATTCTTTCTCTGCCATTGTCGTTCAATCCTTTCTTAAAATTTACATACCCAAATATTATACTCCTTTTTTCAAAAAAAGTCAAGCAAAATCTTAAAAAAACAAGTATATCTTTTGATTTTTCCGGCAAAAATTTATTTAAAACAGTCAAAAAGGAGTATTTTTATGAATAATGTTGAGCTTCAGCTTGATTTCTACCGCCGTTTTAACGATGCGGTGTCTTATCTGACAATCTCAAAATCCGGTCTATTGCTTACTCTTTTGGGCTCCACCTCACTGTTTGGGGCAAAATCGCTCAACTGTGAGCTTTCAATGGGAGTAAGTGCCGCACTGCGCAGGCTCGATTGCGGAATGATAAGCGTTGAAAACACCACGCATAATACCTGTACAATATACAATCTCGACAGCAACAGCCCCATTATGAAGGAGCTTAATAAGACGGGCTTCAACGGTGCACAGATTCTTTACGACGTTGAAATCCCTAAGGGCTACGATTACGAGCCATCATTAAGATGTGCAGTTTTAAAGGCTCTATATACAATAAACCGTATTCCTCTGCCCTCACCCGAGGATGCCGCAATTCTTTGCGGTGAAGGCAGGCACATTTCACTTTACACTGCCTTGTTCGCTTCAAAGCCAAGATGGTGCTCCTATGTTGATGCCCGTTCACATCAGAGCTTTCCGTTTCCCATGACGAATCTTTTGTTTATCATTGCAAAAGGCAAGAAAAGGCGTGCTCCGTTACCGAAAAAGGTGATTGAGCGTGAGCTTGAGGAATTAAGGCGTATTCATCCGATGGTTCTGAGTTACAGCGATATCAAGCCGCATATGGTGGGCGATTCTAAATTCCGATATTTAAAATTCATCGCCAAGGAAAATATGCGTATTGACAATGCCTGTAAAATCCTGCGTCCGTGCAGAATTGAGAAATTTGCCGAAATTGTGAATGAATCTCAGAAATCCATGGGGCATTATCTGAAGCTCACCGATGAACAGCTTGCCCTTACACATTATATGCACTCAAGTGAGGGATGTATGTGTGCAAGGGCATGGAATAACGGTGCATATGCAATTGTTGAAGCGGAATTGGCAGATTATGTCATCCGCAAGACAAAGGATAAATTCGAAGACCGTTTCGGCTACGCACCGCAGTTTGCGGTTACGAGGTGTGAATAGAAAGCCGGTGTGCATTTGCACACCGGCTTATATTCTCAATTCGCAAGCGGTATCTGCTCATCATATGAGGACCATACAAATGCCTTTACCGTACTTATTTTTTCACTCAAGCCACCTACATAAAATCTTAATGTGTTATTCTTCCCTGTTTCAAAATCAGCACTTCGGCTGTCTGTGTAAATAAGTCTGCCGTAAGAATCATATCCGCAGATTATAACAGAGCATTCGACGTCATAGCTATTTTTTTCATTGAATTCCGTTTTTATAAAGAAGCTTTCATTTACAGGTGCTTCTTCCAAGATTTCATCCATTTCGGATAAATAGGTAATTCCCGTTATCTCATACGCCATTTCCGGTGCCGGAGGCGGTGTCGGCATTGCGTTTATTGCCACAAATTCAAGCTTTATTATAGCATCGCTGTTATAGTTTTCCACATAAGCCTGAGCCTCACTGCCCTCAAAGCCGTAAATTGTCAGATTATTGCACATAGATATTGCGTAGCCTTCTATTATAAGAACGCTTTGCGGAATATAAAGCTCCTCAATATAGTTATTCAGATAAAATGCTCCATACTCAATCGCCGCAACGGTTTCGGGAACTGAATATGACTTATTTGTTTTAGCATATGGATATGCTATAAGCTTGGTTTTATTCTTATTGAACAGCACTCCGTTATCTGCTAAAAAATACTTATTATCAGCATCTACACTGATTTTTGTCAGCGAATATATTCCAAGGGCATCCTCACCTATTACCGATACATTTTCAGGAATATTGATTGTATTTACGCCGCTAAATCCGTAAAATGCACTGTCACCTATCCTTGTTATGCCTGTCGGCAGAGAAATTTGCGTGATTTCATCAGCATATTCTTCCCACGGCGTATCTCCGTAGGGATAGTCATACATTGCACCGTCACCCTCAATTGTAAGCCTTCCGTTTTCAATACTCCACGTAAGATTATCCCCGCACTTTCCGCTTGTTGCCTGAGGCTTTGGCGTAGGTGTAGGTGTGGGTGTAGGTGTGGGTGTGGGTGTTGATACTTGCTTTGGCACTACCGTAACCTTACATTGTGCAGTGTAGCCGCCATCCTCTGAGGTTACTGTAATTATCGTATCGCCTTCTGAAACTCCTGTTACAACTCCGTTGTCTACCGTTGCGACGTACTTACTGTCTGTTTCCCACGTCACTGCTTTATTTGATGCCACATTCGGATTGAATATAACCTTTAAGGTCTTGCTCTCACCCTCTGCAATGGTTATTTCTGTTTCCTCAAGCTCAATTCCCGCCAGTGCAATATCAAAGTCATTTTCATTCATCAAATACGGATAACCGTCATTTATTAACGGGTTAATTGCCCATATTATATCAAAATCCCAGCCTGTATAATTATACTGCATTTTCATTGCGGCAGTGGTCTTTCCTTCTGCTGCATCGCTTGATTCCTGAGAAGATACCTCTTTATCAAAATAACAGCCTGTCACTGTACCGTCATATGAGGCACAAAAACCGACAGGCGTTACACCTGCCACAGCAGATGCCCGTGCCGCACAATAACAATTTTCAATAATACCTTCGTTATGTCTGACAAATCCCGATGAACCCGCCGCATATTTTGCGTAGCCTGACGTTGCTATAACCTGTCTGTTTACTCTTGAATAACAGTTCAATATAGTTCCACCTGCTTCATTGCTCTGAACAAAGCCTGCTACGTGGGCACCGTTTTGTGAATGTGTATTTTCAAGACCTATCTTAATAGTTCCCTTTGCAGAACAATCTTCAATCGTTCCGTAATTAAACTTAGCAAACATCGCTCCTGCAGGATTAGATGACCACACCTCAACTGTTCCCTCAAGATGCAGATTTTTTATATGCCCTCTATTGGCATAGAAAAACGCAACATCATTACCAAAAGAGCCCTGATTATCATAAATATCAATTCCGCTTATGGTAAATCCTCTTCCGTCAAGTACACCGCTGAAATCCTCATTCATATCATATCCTATCGGTGTCCAGCGCGAGGTAAGCTCAATACTGTTCGCAAGTCTCCAGTATGCGTCAGGGAAGTCCTGAATCATTCTCAGAGTAGCTTCGTCACGCGCAATAAAGGGATTTTTCTCCGTTCCCGCTCCCTCAAGTGTCGCTGCAACACCTGTTTTCACACATGATACCACACTCAACGATAGCATCATTGCAAATGCCAGAATAAATGATACCGTCTTCTTTAACATAGTTACACCTTCTTAAATCAAAATTTTGTGTCTTCCCCATGTTGCCTTTAGTTAAATTATATCACTTTTGGTAAAATCCGTCAAGTGTAAAACAGGAACTGCAATGCAGTTCCTCAGACTGTAGACAAAATACAGAAAAGTATGGAAAAGCACTTCAATTTGTGATATAATATAAGTATCACAAA
>JAZQHZ010000168.1:0-13500 GCA_045540855.1 Clostridia bacterium | reverse complement strand
TATCGCGTGGTTTTCGTTATACAAAAAAACAGCAGGGGCATCCCCTACTGTTTTTTAAAACGTACTAACCTCAACATTTTTCATTACAACCTTCGTTGTATTTGCCGTAAACATTCCCTTTTTGCCCTTCGCCTTTATGTTTTCAAGATGAATAAGCCCCAACGGCATTTCGGGAAGTCCGCATAAATAAATTGCACTGCCGCCAACCGTTTCAAGCTCACAATCCTTGAAATATATTCCGTCGACATACGGCGTGCCCTCGTCTAATGGCTCTGCCTTGTTCACGTCAAAGGTAACGTGGCTGTAAAATGTGTCCACCATTATACCGCCTCTGAACCACTCGCAGTCCTTTATTGTTTCGTCTCTGTTAATCAGCTTACAATTTTCATAATGGATATTTTTAACCCACGCACCTCTGCCTCTCGGCGGCTTTATTGAGCCGATACTGAATGAATTAGTAAAATTGCAGTTTCTGACAAATACATCCTTGACACCGCCCGACATTTCACTGCCCACCACAACACCAAAGCCACTGTGGAATCGACAGTTTTCTACCGTCACGTCCTCAGTAGAAATGCCGACAACTCTGCCCTCCTTATCACGTCCGGACTTGATTGCAATGCAGTCATCCTGGCTTGCGATAAGTGAATTTTTCACAACCACGTGCTTACACGAATCAATATCAAGTCCGTCACCGTTGACAATTCCCTGATACCTCTCGCCGCTTTCGTTATACTTTGAATGGATTTCAATATTGTCGATTTCAATATTGTCACAGTACACAATATGCACACACCACGCCGGCGACTGTCTTACAATTATCCCTTCTAATTTCACGCCGTCAGTATTTCTGATACATATTGCTCTGCCGGGCTTGCCTGCATTTTCTGCAAGCTCCTGCTTTCTGAGAGCCGCACCCGATGCATCAATTGTACCCTTTCCCGTAATTGCAAGATTAGAATGTATGCCAATATAGGTATTAATAAGCGATGCATAGCAATTCTGCTCCATACCCTCAAAGCGATAGACAAATACCGGATAATCCGAAATATCAGTACTTCCGACAAGCCTTGCACCGTCCTCAAAATGAAGCGTCATATCGCCCTTCAAAAAGATTGCTCCGCTTGTATATGTACCCTCAGGGATAAGCACCGTGTCGCCCGCTTCGCACGCATCAATTGCCGACTGTATTGCTTTTGTTGCCTTCTCTGTTTCAGTTGCACCGAAATCAATAATGTTTAATATAGCCATAGCTTGTCTCCTTTTGTTTTTTCACCGCTATTATATATGATTTCGCCATTTATGTCAATGTGAAAACTAAAACTTAATTACCTATATTGTGCACTATATTATCATCTTGGGCAACGAATATAAGCCCACCTCTTCTACGATATAATCCAAAGTGGCACTCTTCCCTTCTGCACAGAAAGAAGAATCCTTTGTTACCGTCGGCTTTTCTTTAAGGTGCAGAGGCCCTAACATATTCCTGAAGCCACTGCATACTTTTATTGAAATACGGTTTGTTCCTTTTTTCAGGTTTATTTTTGTTCTGCCAAAAATCACCGTTTCTTCACCGTTCACTGCAAGTACTGCACATATGCCCTTGAAATTGATTTTTTCAACATATGCACTCTGCTCCTTTTCGGATTCGTATTCAAAAATATATTCAATATCTCCTGTATAGTGATAAAATCCCTGATCGGTTATACTTCCCAATTCTATGCTTTGCGGCTTTTCCGCTATTCTCCGATTTTTATCAACTCCGAACTCACCCGCAATATAGCAGTTTTCAAGCTCCATATCGTTTGAGTATCGGCATTTAAGATTAAGAATATGCTTTCCCTCGCCAACTTCTCCAAGATGCACACACTCAAATGCTTTATCAAAGAAATATCCTTCAGGTTTATTTCCCACATTTCTTCCGTCAAGGCTTATTTCAAAGCACTCACTTCTCTCAATAATAAGGCTCGCCTCTTTTATACTGCACTTCGACTCAAACGGCATTTCAAGCACAACCTCGCGACCGTCGTTTTCGTGTCCCTCATTAATCCAGCGATAACGCTGTTCAATGCCGTTTAAATGAATTTGCCTCATATCAAGCCGTTTTCTTATATCGCACTGTGCCTTCCAGATTTCAGCCTCACCCAAGTTTTTACCGTCAAGGAAATATCTGCACCTGTCAAGCGTTAAAATATTGGGTTTGTCTGTCTTATATCCGCACAGCTTCAGCTCTGTTAAGCATCCTTGCGGCATTTCTTCAGCTTTTATCGGCATTTCCTTATCTGTAATATAGAGAAGCACACTCTCACCGGGTGCAAGGTGTATTGTTTTTTCACCCTTGTAAATCTCACCGTCAGTCAGACTAAGCTGATACGAGTTTTTATTTATTTTGATTTCGTGTCCCTCTGTTTTTGATGTGTTAAATAAATACAATATTTCTCCGTCATCTGTATGACGTAACTGATACAATATATTTTCGTGTCCCTCAAATTCAGGTTCGAGTAATAGAAACAATTCCTCTTCACTACTCAGACAAATAAAATTTTTATGCTTCGTAAAGCTGACATCAGCCTTCTCACCCTCTATGTATACTGTTACAGGTGCAAGCCCGATAACTCTTCCGCCGTTATCCATAAACTCCGTCAAAAGCTTTGCGGTAGACGAAAGCAGTGTTTCACAATATGGCAAAATCACCGTATCATACGAGCATTGCCCAACATTGAATTTATCAGCCACATTGCCATACTCTGAAATTATTGCTTCGTTGCCCAGATCGCAATCTATATGCTTGTGACACATTTTCTTAATCAGCTCATTCAATTTATCTCCGAGAGCATTCATCGCAGGAACATCACGTTCCTCCTTACGTACCGGATTGCCGTAGGGATTACAGCCGATATTGCTCCACACCGTTGACATCGGATGAATAACAAGCACCTTGCGTACCGCCCTTCCCTGCCTTAGTGCAAACGAAAGTCTCGCAAAATAGTTTTCAATTGCACTGTAATACTTCCACCACGGTGCATTGCAGTTTATTGACGGCGGGTAATCACGTTTTCTGCACCCACGCAATGAATACAGCGCCAGATGCTGGCAGCGTCCGTTTATTCCGAGTGCATACTGCCACTCCGTAATATATTTCTGATCCGCAAACGAAAAATCCCAGCCTGTACAGCCATACATTTCTGACAGTGCCATATCCTTGCCAAGCTGATTTGCCACACTCACACACTGCTTCACCGTCAGATATTCCACAGTGCGGTTGGTCAGCAAATCAATAGAGGGAACATCCTGCAGAGCATAATGCGGCATTATCGAGCCGCTTACTCTGCACGCCAAGCCCAGCTTATCCTCCTGCAAAAAATGCCCGGTGTATGCAATGTTGTTTTCCCTGCACCACTCACCAATCTGCATCGAATACGCTTCAAGAAACCTTTCTGACACAGTCCGCCAGTAATCGTGACGTGCTTTTTTGCTTTTATCGCCATTGAAATAAATATAAGGAAGCGTGTCAAATACATCTGTACCACGCTTGCTTTTGTAATATTCATCAAAGCCGACAGTCCACGGAATCCATCCTCTGTTCGGATTGAATTTTGCGTGTCTGTCTGCAAGGCTCGGCTCATCAGTAAATATGCCCTTCACCGTTTTACCGAACTCATCACCCACGCAGGCACTGTAACGCTCGTGAGTGCTTTCTATAAATTCAGCCACCTCGTCAAAGCTGAGATTATCGGGCGGAGGTGAATTATTGAACCACTCACTGCCCTCACTTATTTCAAGCCTTGCAATGAGCAACACCTCGTCACTTTTCGTGTCCCCTGCATTATCAATTCTGCGAAGCGAATGTATTTCCATTCCGTCCACACATGCGGCATATAATGCTATTGCATTTTTCGTGTCCCCACTTTTGCAGACCTCGAGTGTCAGTCCCTTACAGCCTTTTCCTCTACTCACCTTACCGCCACAGCTTCCCGAAGGCCATCTGTCCTCATCATAAAGCCACGCATCAATCCCACACCTTTTCGCTTCATCAACCGCTGTTCTGATACATTCAAGCCATTCTTTTCCAAGATAGGGTGTTTCAAGTCCGTCACGTGAGTGCATAAAAAATCCACCCGCACCTGCAGCTTTCATTTCACGAATCTGCCGTCTAAGCTCGTCTTTGTCAAGCTTATCGTTCCACGCCCAGAACGGTAGAGAACGAAATTGCGATGATGGATTTTTAAATTCCGAAATCAAGTCAATTGCTTTCATAGCTCAAATTCCAATAAATTATTTTCTCTCTGTTTTCACTGTATACAACCATCAATTCCTTGCCGTTGCATATAATTGACGGATACGCAAACGCACCGTCCGTATTTTCAAGCGTATATAATTCGTCCCACGTCACTCCGTTATCCTCCGAATAAAGCAGAGCAAGCGGCGTTCTTGCACCCTTGGTCATTCCCGGAATATTCTCCCTCGGATTGCAGGCAAGCACAACACTACCGTTATCAAGCTTTACTGCATCAATGCCGCTGTTGTTGTTGGGAAGCCCTGTATCGTAGGCAAGTGTCCACGTTTTACCCTTATCGTGCGACTCACTCTTGAAAATCCTTGAAGAAGTCGAACGGCAAAGCATATGCACAACTCCTTCGCTATCCTCCCATAGTGTCGGCTGAATAATACCCTTGCCGTAGCAATAATGCTTGTTATATACTCTGTCTCTTATACGTCTCTCGTTCGGATTTATTCTTCTTAAAGGCACATTTTCGCTCTTTTTCCACGTCTCTCCGTTGTCACAGGAAATATCCGCAAACGAATCCCAGCACTCACCTTCAAGCGATGCGGGTGCAATAATCGTGCCATCTGACAGATATATTGGCTTATTCTTAACCGGACCTCTGCCGCCCATATCACCCTTTACTACTTCTCTCGCCTCGCTCCACGTCACACCGCAATCTGATGATGTGACGTATTCGGTATGCCACGTGCCGATTGTTTCACCTATCTTGAAATACAGCACAACCGTAGTGTCATTAAAGCGAAACAGCACCGGATTCCACGCCGCAACATTTCGCACATCCACCGTCCTCACCGGCTTTTCCCACACACCGTCAATCCGTCTTGCAGTCCATATTGCAGTGTCCGGGTCCTTTTCAAACCGACCGCCGAACCACGCCGCAATAACTACGTCGCCAACCTCAACCACCGTAGGTGCGTGCGGACTGTCAAATTCACGCTCGTCGCCAAATATTTCTTCTCTTATTGCACCTGTAATTTTAAGCATACCAAATCCTCCGCTATCGTTATTAAGTAAATTATATCACAAAAAAATATACATTTCAACGGCATTTATATCGAAAAACTACTGTAATAATGACAAAAAGCACTCAGGCAAGCCTGAGTGCTCAGTTTCAATATTTAATTAGAAATCCACCTCTGTACCGTAGAATGTGCACTTGTAAAGCTTAGCCATCTGCTCCGGATTGATTGATCTCGGGTTTGAGCCTGTGCAAGCATCTGCCACTGCATTTGCTGCAATATCATCAAGCTTCTCTAAGAACTCATCTTCCTTAACACCAAACTCCTGAATAGTCTTCGGAATACCCATTGCGCGGTTGAACTCCTCAATCTTTGCGATTAATGCCTCAACCTGTGACTTCTCTGATGTGCCGCCTAAGCCTACACGTCTTGCGATGTCTGCATATCTTCTCATAGCCTCCGGCTCGTGAGCGTTATACTTGATAACGTACGGTAAATAAATTGCATTAGCACATCCGTGCGGAATGTGACCTGTTGAGAATGCAGCACCTGTCTTATGTGCCATTGAGTGTACGATACCCAATAAAGCATTTGAGAATGCCTGACCTGCAAGGCACTGTGCATAGTGCATCTGCTCTCTTGCGTCTAAGTCCTTCTTATATGATGCCGGTAAGTAATCAAATACCATCTCGATAGCCTTGATTGCTAACGGATCTGTGAACGGTGTATGTAATGTTGAAACATATGCCTCAACTGCGTGTGTTAAAGCATCCATACCTGTGTATGCAACCTGTGTAACCGGTAATGACTCAACTAAATCCGGGTCAACAATTGCTACGTCCGGTGTAATTTCAAAGTCAGCTAACGGATACTTGATGCCCTTTGCATAGTCTGTGATAACCGAGAAAGCTGTAACCTCTGTTGCTGTACCTGATGTTGACGGAATTGCACAGAACTTTGCCTTTGTTCTTAACTTCGGGAAGTTGAACGGGATACATAAATCCTCAAATGTTGTGTCCGGGTACTCGTAGAATGCCCACATAGCCTTTGCCGCGTCAATCGGTGAACCGCCGCCGATTGATACAATCCAGTCCGGTCCGAAATCACGCATAGCCTGTGCACCCTTCATAACTGTCTCTACTGACGGGTCCGGCTCAACACCCTCGAAGAACGCAACCTCCATGCCGCCCTCTTCTAAATATGCCTTTGCCTTGTCAAGGAAGCCGCCCTTTCTCATTGAGCTTCCGCCTGATACGATAATTGCCTTCTTGCCGCCGAGATTCTTAAGATTCTCTAACGAACCCTTTCCGTAATACATGTCTCTCGGTAAAGTAAATCTTGCCATTTTTTGTTCCTCCTTATAAATTTTACGTTCCTTGATATTGTTATTTAATTAACAATCATTGTTATTATTATAACACACATTTATATAAATTGCAATACCCCACACGTATTTTTAGTGAAAATATTGCAAACGCTGTATGAAATTTGGTTATTATCACTATTTTCCCATTTAATTTATTTGACAAACCGCTTTGTCTGCGGTATAATAGTAGTAGAAATAAAAGAAAGCGAGGCGGATGTTATGGCAATTACATTGTTTGATACAATAGAATTATTACTTGACAATAAAAAATATTCCGCCCTGCGTGATATTTTAACAATTAATCACGAGGCAGATGTAGCAGCATTATTTGAAGAGCTGCCCGAATCGCACCTGCCCGTGCTTTTCAGGTTACTCCCCAAGGATATGGCGGCGGACGTTTTTGTGCATATGGAAAGCGATTCGCAGGAGCTTTTAATCAAGGGCTTTTCGGATAACGAGCTCAAAGAAGTGCTTGACGAATTGTACGTCGATGACACTGCCGACCTCATCGAGGAAATGCCGGCGAACGTGGTAAAACGAATTTTAGCCAACACTGACCCGAACAAGAGAAATGTAATAAACGAGATTTTAAAGTATCCTGAGGACAGTGCCGGCTCGCTTATGACGATTGAATATATCAGTCTGCGTCCTAAGATGAGCGTTTCAGAGGCTATAAAGCGAATAAGACGGACAATCGGCGGTAAGGAAACGATTTATACCTGCTATGTTACGGACGATAACCGCACACTTTTAGGATATATTTCGGTCAAGACACTGCTTCTTGCCAAGCCCGAGGAAACAATCTCGGATATAATGGAGGACGCACTGATATGCGTCAACACCAACGACGATAAAGAGGATGTTGCAAAAAAGATGTCGCACTACGGCTTTGTGACAATGCCGGTAGTGGATGCGGAAAACCGTCTTGTGGGAATTGTGACCTTTGATGATGCTATCGACGTCATCCAGGAGGAAACAACTGAGGATATCGAGATGATGGCGGCTATCGCACCGAGCGAGGACGGATATTTCAAGACCTCGGATTTCAAGCACGCAAAAAGCCGTATTTTCTGGTTGCTTGTGCTTATGCTCAGTGCCGCTTTAACAGGCGGAATCATTTCCGGCTATGAGGCAAGCTTCTCTGCTATGCCGATTCTTGTTTCGTTTATTCCGATGCTGATGGGTACAGGCGGTAACTGCGGCTCGCAGAGCTCAACGCTTGTTATACGAGGAATGGCGGTTGATGAAATCAAAAACGGCGATTTCTTTAAGGTGGTATGGCTTGAGCTGCGTGTATCGTTGCTTTTAAGCCTTGCACTGGCAATAGTCAACGGACTGCGTATTTTATTGCAGTATCGTGATATGACACTTGCCGTTGTAATTGCGCTGTCAATAATGGGAACGGTGATTATGTCAGAATTAATCGGCTGTGTACTGCCGATGCTTGCAAAGAAGCTGAAATTGGACCCGGCAGTAATGGCGGCACCGCTTATCACAACAATTGTTGACGCCGGCTCGATTTTGATTTACTTTAATATTGCATGCAGATTTATTGAGGGGATTGGGTGAAAAACGAACACCACAGCTTTGCTGTGGTGTTTCTCTTATCCCAAAATAGCCTTTGCTTTTATTATCGCAATTGCCGTCTTAGCATCGTATATTTTGTTGTCCATTACCATATCGTAGAGCTCGTCAAGTGTGTAGGTTTCTACGTTAAGGAACTCGCCCTCGTCTAAGTTCTGACCTACATATTCAAGCTCCGTTGCAAGATAAATATTTAGCTTTTCCTCGCAATATCCCGGTGTGGCATAGTATTCGCCCAGATGCACGAACTTATTCGCCTTATAGCCCGTTTCCTCGATAAGCTCACGCTTGCCGGTTTCCAACGGATCCTCACCAAACTCAAGCTTTCCAGCCGGAATTTCAAGCATCATACTTCTTGCGGCAATGCGGTACTGGTTTACCATATAAACCTCTCGCTTGTCATTCACCGCAATCACACCGACTCCGCCACCGTGTGCGATAAGCTCACGCTTCGCCATACGGCCGTCAGGCAGCTCCACATCCTCCACACGCACCTTGATAACCCTGCCGTCATATATCGGCTTGGTTGATATTGTCTTTTCAATATAGTCCATAGTGTTCACCTTTATTGTAGGGGCGAACCGTGTTCGCCCGTTTCACAAAAATCGTTAAAACTCCCCTGGCGAACACGGTTAGCCCCTACAAATTACATTGCAAGAAATTATAATTCTATTGTTATATTTCTGCCCGTTGTTTCATATCTGCGGTACTTGATTCCCACCATATCAAACATTTTCTTCGATGCAATTGTCGCTTCACTATCGGCGTATTTATCCGACATATACACGATTTCTCTGATTCCGCTCTGAATAATCGCCTTTGCACACTCATTACACGGGAACAGTGTTACATAAATCTTTGCACCGTGCATCGAGCCAATCGGGCAATTTAAAATTGCATTCAACTCCGCATGGCACACGTACATATACTTCGTATCAAGCGGTGCACCCTGCCTTGCCCACGGCATATTATCATCGTCACAGCCAATCGGCATACCGTTATAGCCGAGCGACAGAATTTTATTATCCTGCGTCACGATACAAGCACCCACCTGAGTATTGCTGTCCTTCGAGCGCTGTGCGCTGAGCATTGCAATGCCCATAAAGTACTCGTCCCAACTTATATAATCTGCTCTTTTCATATTAGTTATACTTCTTTATACCGATGTCACTTCTGTGGAACTCACCCTCAAAAGTAACCTTTTCTACCGCCTCATATGCACGCTCGATTGCCGCATCAAGATTTTCTGCAACGGCTGTGATACCAAGAACACGTCCGCCGTTTGTGAGCATCTTACCGTCAGCCGCCTTTGTGCCTGCGTGGAATACGATAACACCGTCCATCTTAGCCGCCTCATCAAGACCTGTAATCTCGAAGCCCTTCTTGTATTCAACCGGGTATCCGCCCGAAGCCTCAACCACGCATACTGCGGCATTGTCATACCATTCAACGTCGATTTCTGAGAGTCTTTCATCAACAACTGCTTCCATAATCTCAACAAGGTCAGACTTTAATCTCGGCAATACAACCTGAGTTTCCGGATCACCGAAACGGCAGTTATACTCAATTACCTTAACGCCGTTTGCAGTCATCATAAGACCGAAGTAAAGTACGCCCTTAAACGTTCTGCCCTCTGCGTTCATAGCATTGATTGTCGGAATGAAGATATTCTTCATGCACTCCTCTGCCTTTGCAGCATCATATAAACGGCTCGGTGAGAATGTTCCCATACCGCCGGTGTTCAAGCCCTCGTCATTGTCATATGCTCTCTTATGATCCTGTGCACTTACCATCGGAACAACTGTCTTTCCGTCTGTGAATGCAAGCACCGAAACCTCCGGACCTGTCAAAAACTCCTCGATAACAACACGACTGCCGCTTGCACCAAACTTGCCGCCGTCAATCATATCGTGGATTGCTTCCTCTGCCTCTGCCATATCCTGAGCGATGATTACACCCTTACCGAGCGCAAGTCCGTCAGCCTTAATAACTGTCGGGAAGCTGTTCTGAGCCTTTAAGTACGCAATAGCACTTTCGCTGTCTGTAAATACTTCATAGCCCGCTGTCGGGATGTTGTACTTCTTCATTAAATCCTTTGAAAAAGCCTTACTTCCCTCGATGATTGCGGCATTTGCTCTCGGTCCGAATGCCTTAATTCCTGCCGCTTCCATTGCATCAACCATACCTGCAACAAGCGGATCATCGGGAGCTACCATTACAAGGTCAATTGCGTTTGCCTTTGCAAATTCTACCATTTTTTCCTTGTCCATTACGTTGATGTCAACGCACTCGGCAAGCTCTGAAATTCCACCGTTACCCGGTGCACAGTATATTTTACTAACCTTCGGCGACTGAGCAATCTTCCATACGATAGCGTGCTCACGTCCGCCGGAGCCTATTACTAATATTTTCATTGTTTTTCTCCTTTTATAGGTTTGTGAAAATTTTATTATAGCCTTCCCCTTGAGGGGAAGGTGAGTTGCGAAGCAACTCGGATGAGGTGAAAGACTTCACACACGCTTGCTTTCGCAAGCTACACCTCACCACCGCCTACGGCGGAGCCTCTCCTCAAGGAGAAGCCTTTTCTTAGTGGTGGAATAATCTTATACCTGTAAAGCTCATTGCAATTCCGTACTTGTTACAAGTTTCAATTACATTATCATCTCTTACCGAGCCGCCCGGCTGTGCTATTACGCATACGCCTGACTTGTGCGCTCTTTCGATATTGTCACCGAACGGGAAGAATGCGTCTGAACCCAAAGCAACGCCCGTGTTCTTTGCAATCCATTCCTTCTTTTCTGCGAGTGTGAATTCCTCCGGCTTAACCTTAAAGATTCTCTGCCACTCGCCCTCACGCAATACGTCCTCGCTCTCGTCTGAGATATATACGTCGATTGCGTTATCACGGTCTGCACGTCTGATACCGTCAACAAACTGTAAATCAAGTACCTTCGGGCACTGTCTTAACCACCAGTTGTCAGCCTTCTGACCTGCTAAGCGTGTACAGTGGATTCTTGACTGCTGACCTGCACCGATACCGATTGCCTGTCCGTCCTTAACATAGCATACGCTGTTTGACTGTGTATACTTTAATGTGATTAACGAAATCATCAAATCAATCTTCTGCTGCTCGGTCATTTCCTTGTTATCTGTAACAACGTTTGAAAGAAGCTCAGTATTTATATCAAGCTCGTTTCTGCCCTGCTCGAACGATACGCCGTAAACCTGCTTTGTCTCAATCGGAGCCGGAGTATAATCTGCATCAATCTTTAAAATGCAGTAGTTGCCGTTCTTTTTCTGCTTTAAGATTTCTAAAGCCTCGTCTGAATATGACGGAGCAATTATACCGTCTGAAACCTCTTTTTTAATAAGGAGTGCTGTTGCCTTGTCGCACTCGTCTGAGAGCGAAATAAAATCACCGAAGGATGACATTCTGTCCGCACCTCTTGCACGTGCGTATGCATTTGCCATCGGTGTTAATTCAACGTCATCTGTGAAGTAAATCTTCTTTAATGTATCTGACAACGGCAGACCAACTGCTGCACCTGCCGGTGATACGTGCTTAAATGACGTAGCCGCTACAAGTCCTGTTGCCTTCTTTAATTCCTTTACAAGCTGATAGCCATTGAAGGCATCAAGCAAGTTGATGTAACCCGGCTTACCTGCAAGTACCTCAATCGGGAGCTCACTTCCGTCTGCCATATATACTCTTGACGGCTTCTGATTAGGGTTACAGCCGTACTTTAACTGCATTTCATTCATGTTATTTATTCCTTTCAAGCTTATTTCTTGTTTTTATATGCGTAATTAAAATTGATAGGCGGTGAAGTTACAGAAATATAAACAAATTCTTTATCCGAATTGTTTAACAAACCGTGTACGTCTCCGTCTGCAAAACGAACAACATCGCCCTCTTCAAAATCTCTGACTGCATCATCAGCAAGTAACAACTGTCCTTTACCCTTTGTCGCATACCAAATCTGTTCTGATGCTTCATGTATGTGTCTTTTCTGTAAAGCTCCCGGTTCAAGATGAACCTCTGTAATTGTTACACGCTCACTCTGCGAATTTTCAGGATTTAAAAGCTGTCTTGAAATAACACCGGGATTTGATAGTTCCTTAATTGTATCTTTACCTATAAACTCCATTGTTATCACCTGTTACACATTCTTATTCACAATCTTCGACTTAACCTCACCGTTTTCGAGATTGATAAATCTTACAAACAGCGAAACCTTGTTGTCCTCGTTTAAGGCATTCCATAAATCCATAGTGAACTTGTCGAAATCATTCGGAATTGAAATAACCTTCGGCTCGCCCTCAAAGGACGGCAACGGATTTCCGTCACCCATATATGTATGGATAAATCTGCCCTCGCCCGCTTTCGGATTTGTATATGAATATGTATATCTCAAGCGGCAATCCGGATCACCGTTGTTGCTCTTTAAGATTGACATTGAATAGTCAAAGCCGTTCTCTGTCTTTTCAATAATACCCGAAATTCTCGGTGTAAAGTTCGGAGCATCGTCCTCATACTCTCTTGTGCGGAGTGACTGCTCAAATGTCTGTCCCTCTGCCATCAAGTCATAAATTGTATCTGTCTGGTCACCGTTTGTTACGATTGTCTTATCGCCCAAAACTCTCACCGGTGCATAAATGATAAGGTGCGGATCCTCTAACTTTGACGGATCGTGTGCTTGTGTGCGGATACCGTCGCCATCCTCTACGAATACACGATTACGGCTGTTCACGCTTCTTCCCATGATGAAATATGCAGTTACGGCATTCTTGCCGTCCTCGCTCTTTCCGATGATTATTCCTCTGCCGGGATAATCATTGCTTCTTAATTCTTCGAAAATGTCAATTTTCTTCATTGTGATTTCCTTTCTTAATTGAAAACTTTAATCTATGTTTAACTTATAATAATCATCCAATTCCCATTTAATTGGATTTTCATCTATATATTTCCATAGCTGAAGATATTCTGCTTCACTACGGATTATATGGTCATGAAATGAACGTTGCCAGATACTATATCCTAACAATTTTGTAATCTTACCTTTAGTTTGCTTTATTGCACGACTTATTGTAGGGGGGAACCGTGTTCGCCCGCCACCAGAGCCATCATCAGTTATCAAAATTATCATATGTATATGATTAGGCATAATAACATATTTATCCAAAATCATATTATTATATTTTTTAGGAATATCTTGAATTATGTTATCTACCACAACACCAACATCCGACAGATATTCGGTGAAATTTGTTAGTTCCGGGCGAACGCGGTTCGCCCCTACATT
>JAZQHZ010000167.1:0-6360 GCA_045540855.1 Clostridia bacterium | reverse complement strand
CCGCTTGGCCTCCGACTTCATCACCTTCTGCTGGATTTTCTTCAGGGGAGAAGCTTAGCAATGGACGAATTCTACGATATTGTAGTATTCCCGTTTTTGGAGGCTGTTTGCAATTATGATGCGGGCAGAGATTTCATTGATGAATCATTTGAAGTCTTTGCAAGACGTTGTATGAGAGAGGCAGTCGGCAGACACTTTGAGGAAGAGAAGAAGGGAAAGAGGGATACAGTGATTTTGAGTCTTGATTATCCGGTCTCATATACCGATGGACTGACCTTTGGCGATACTATCGCGGATTTAAGAGTCAATCAGTTTGATGATGTGGACAGAAAACTCAGCCGCCCGAAAGACGGGTATCGGCTTTTACATAGATATTCCAGCGGAAAAGCCTTAAGGCAGCTTCGCATAAGGGAGGTGTATGGTTTTCAGGGATAATTGAGTACGGAAAAAAACAAAAACTGTAAACGAATGAGGAGGAAAGAAAAAATGTTAGAGGACAAAATGAATAACCCGTTTGGTGATGAAGCTATGGATTTAGGCAGTAACGATTTCGGCGGAATGTTTGAGGATGCTGATTTGGATAAGCTGTTCGGCAGTAGCGATACACCGAAACAGGAACCTACGGCAGAAGTGCCGGAGGCGGACGGTACCCCAGCTGAACAGATTACACAAGAAAGTGTACCGGAGGAAACAAGTCAGACACAGAAGGTGCCGGAACCACAGATAGTAACAAAAGCACAAACGGAAATAACGGAGGATAAGAATGAAGAAACAATCGCAGAACCTGAAGCACCAACAGCTTCGGTACAACCCACAACTGCAGCAGCTGACAAGCTGGAGGATGACTCAGACATATATGCATCGGCACTCGCAAGTGCAGAGGAGAAAGAAGTATCAGGCAAGAAGGACAGCCTGATAGAAAAGCTGCCCATATTCTCTTACGGAAAAGCAAAGGATGATATTGTAGATACGTCAATTACCTTTGAAGCGTTGAGACTTGAAAAGGCAGAGGATTTTCCTGAGCTTGACGACGGTGAGAATGTATCATGGAAGGTTACATACGGCAATATTTCCAAGAACGTAACCACACCAAAGGATACCACGATTGCATCCTTTAAAAAGAAGATTGAGGATTCCAAGGAATTCCCTGATGCAATCAAAAAAGCAAAGGGCGAGTTGAAGTGCGAAATTACACCGAGCGTAAAGGCGAAAAAGAAGGGTGTAATGTCAGCATACAAGGGCCTGTATGAAACAGTTGACGATGCACGGATGAGTGATAAGGCAATCTCATATGTCCCGTCCGAAAACGGCAGACTCTATGAAATACGCTCAAACGGCGTTGGTACTTTTATCGCTCAGACAAGAAAAGCGACAGCGTTCCAGAAGGTAAGGGCAGGGTTTATCCCCGCCCTTCCTAAAATCCCGTTTTCTGTCCTGTCAGAGATATTGGCATTCTTTAAGTCATATATCACGAAAGACGGGATAACGGAAGCTCTTGCATATATATTCTGGTCAAAGGCGGAAGAGAGATATTTCGTTCATATACCGAAGCAGGAGGTATCAAAAGCAAGTGTCGATACAACCGAAATGCCGCTTGCTGATGAGAGGTTTACTCTTGTAATGGAAATCCATTCTCATAACACAATGCCTGCATATTTCTCAGGTGATGACGATAAGGACGAAAGAGCAACCGGACTGTATGCAGTAGTCGGCAGCTTTGATAAGGTGTTCCCTGATATCCTTGTCAGAATTTCGGTAGGCGGTAAGTTTGTAGAAATTCCGATTGAGGATGTTTTTGAGGGTATTTGCGGTACATTCCCTGAAAAGTGGAAGGATGCGGTTACAGTTAAGGAATCTAAGAAACAGGAGGAACAACAATGAAGCTTCAACTTTCAAGACCTGTTTCTATCTTAATTATTGGTGCCGGCGGCACTGGAGGCTATGTCATTCCGCATCTGTATCGTATCGCTTATGCAACCAGAAGGAAATACAGAGTTGTAATCGCAGACGGTGATATTGTAGAGAAGAAAAATCTTATCAGACAGAACTTTTCACAGTTTGATATCGGTGTGAATAAGGCTGAGGCAATGGCGGAGCGGTATTCCGAAACCTTTGGTATTGAAACGGAGTATGTTCCTGAGTATATCGAGGATGAGGATATGCTCTGTGATTTGCTGATTCCCAAAACCATTGAAGCAAGGTCGCAGAAACCGGCATATATCATAATCGGTGCTGTGGATAATAACCGTTCGAGAGTAATGTGTCATAATGTGTTCAATAAGCTTGACGACGTTATATACATCGACTCAGGAAACGGCGAATACACAGGACAGGTTGTGTGCGGTATCAAGGAAAACGGAAAGGTGTTATCACCGCCCGTTGCCGAGATATATCCGGATATTTTAACCGATACCGAAAAGTTTCCGTCCGAGCTTTCCTGTGCAGAAAGAAGTGTGTCAGCACCGCAGAGTATTGCAGCAAATATCTTTGCAGCAACGGCAATCAGTACGATGCTCTACTATCTTCTTGCAAAAGGCGAGCTTGAAACGACAAGGATTGCATTCTCTTCAAGAAGACTTTTGATGAAAGGAATTGCAGGCTATGAAAATGAATGAGGATTTTGTATTAACACAGACAAAAAAGGTAGTAATGACTTCCGAAAAGACAACTGTTACACACACCGATAAGCTGGAGCTTGTAGATGCCTTCGGCAGAAGACGGCTTGTAAAAGAGGATACAAAGGAAAGAACCCTCTTTCACGGCAGTGAAAGCAGGTGGTGTGCGTAATGGAGGAAAGATTTTACGCTCTTGATAAATTTGAGGAGCTTGAAAGGATGCTTGCGGGTATCAATGAAGCGATGCCGATAAAACGAAAAGCCATTGACATATATATGCAAAAGGGTCAGAGCCAGAGAGCGAAAGATACATTTTTAGAGCTTGAAGAAGTGAAGAAAAAGCTGCTTGATACGGTTATGAACTTGAGCCTTTTGTTTTCGGAATGTGATATGCAGACAAGTGCTGATTTTGCGAACAGACTGTATGCTTCGGTAAAACAGTTTAATCTGATGACACCGGACTATACAAAGCTGATGGATGCAATCACATCTGTTAAGGAAAATATTCCGAAAAATGAAAAGGTGAATGCAAAGGTTGTCGGTCATCTGATGAACGAAATCAGGATGGGGTATTATCCTACCGATTCGGAGCATGTAAGGATGATAAAGGCAGGTCTTGTATTCCCGGAAAATACAGTCAATCTTTTCGACCCGTGCTGTGGTGAGGGCTTTGCTCTTAATATGCTCGCAGTAGATACCAATAGCGATACCTTTGGTATAGAGCTTGACGAGAACAGACGCATAGAGGCGGAAAAACGGATAAACCATGTAGGCTTCGGCAGCTATTTCTATTCAAGAATCGGCTCGGAGGTGTTTCATTGTATCTTCTTGAACCCACCGTACTTAAACCAGATAGGTAAGGACGGAGTAAAAACAAGAAGTGAAAAACGCTTTTTGGTAGAAAGCCTGCATCATCTTATGCCGGACGGCGTAATGGTATATATCATCCCGTACTATCGTCTTACCTTTGATATCTGCAGAGTACTGTGCGACAATTTCAGGGATATATCGGTCTATCGGTTTTTAGACGATGAATTCTCAAAATTCAGTCAGATAGCAGTGCTTGGTATCAAGAAGGAGAGAAGCGACGGTGAAGATGAGGCGGAAATCCTGTCTCAGTATGCAACGCATAAGGAACGTATTCCGCTGATAACAGAGCTGAAACCGGAAAGCTACCCATTGCCTGATATACAAAAAGAGGTTGACCTTTTTAGAGGCGCAGAGTTTAATCTTGGTGAACTCAAAAGACAACTTGCTCACTCGAAGTCGATTGATATGCTTTTTGAGAAAAGCAGGCTGGAGCAGATGGTCCACCGTCCGCTGATGCCGTTAAATCTCGGTCAAATCGGCTTGATCGGCGGCAGTGGTCTTATCAACGGCTATGTGGACTGTGATGAGCCACATGTTATTAAGGGCAGAATTATCAAGGAAGTCAAAAGCCGTGAGAATGGCGATTTGGGTACGCTTACCGAAACGAGAGTGAATAAGATGATTTTTAATGTGCTGACTCCGGACGGAGTAAAAAGACTGGCATAAAGGAGGGTTATAGTGGCAAAAAGAAAGAGTTTCCTTGATGAATTCTTAAGGCTTAAAAAGGTTGACGGAATTTATGCTAAGGACAGAAGTAAAGGCTTCCGGTATCTTCATAATACCATAACGAAAAGACTGGCAGAGGGCAAGGAGTTCAAACTTGGTGATCTTGACTTTTCTAAATTCACCGATGATGATATCATAGACTATTTCAGGTACTACGAGAATAATCTTGAGCCTATTGCTAATGAGGCAAATACTCTGTTTTACCAGATAAACAATGATGCATCAGTGTTTCCGGTAAGAAGGCAGTATAGAGGTGTACTAAGATGATTTCACTGATATGTAATGAAATATGCTCATTGCTCTGGTACATTTCAAAGCTTAAGGATGTCTATGACCAAGGCGGAAGAGAAGCGGTAAAGTGTTTCAGGAATTTTGGGGCTGATACAGAGGAATATGAGATAAACTGCCTAGATAAGCTTGAAAATCTGCCCGAATGCACGGAACATGAATATTTGCGTGAGGAATTTGAGGATTCTAACGAGATAGGTGATATCTGTGGTGAGAAATGGATATTTGAAAGCGAAGATATGCGTGAATATTACCAGCTGCTTGAAGTGCTAAGGTATAGAAAGCTTATATTGGAGGAGGAATATCAGTTATTTCATAAGGAAATGACCGACTATATTCTGCATGTGCTTGTAAATAAGCAGTACAACGACGGAGGCTTTCATTGTCATCTTGATGACGGGACTATGCCGGACGGATATTGTCATATCGAGATATACAACTATCACGACGGAAGCTTCGGAGCTTTTGATGCAGTATGCGGTATTGTTGCAGTCTTTGAAAGGTACAAAGAGAGATTGAAATTTTTAGAGGAAAAATACACAGTAAATGATGAAACGGAGGATGAGTAATGGAGCTTGAACTGAAAAAAGACAGTTTTTTAGATGATGTCAGAAATATAAGAAGTGTCAGACGAAGCAAGCAGCAGCCGGAGCGAAGTGAAGGCTTTTTGTACTTGCATAACACGATAACGCAGTCCTTGTTTGACGGTAAGGGGTTTCATGTAGAGGATATTGATTTTTCCGAGTTCACATATGAAGACTTAGAGGAATACAAGGACTTCTATAACAGTCACCTTTCCCAGAGGATTAAGGCTGCAGGTACACTTTTTAGTGCAGTAGAAGAAGCAGCTGCGCTGTTTGTTCCTAAAAATAGCTTTCATTAAAGAGGTAGTATATGAAGTTACTGTATAATGTATGGCTTGAGGAATTCTTATGTTATCTCACGACACTGAAGCTTCACTATGATGAAGGCGGAGATACAGCTATAAAAATATTCTCAGACTGCGATTATGATTATGAGAGCTTTGAAGAGGATGGCTATGGCAAGATGTATGATGCTGCCGAGCATGTGAAGTGCAAGACGATATATAACCCGGATGAAAACGGTCAGATAAATGATGATTGTGAACCATCGTATGATATCTGGTTTATGTCCAGTAGGGATATGACGGAGTTCTACAAGACACTAAACAGACTGTATCAGGAAAGAAGAATCAGCTTTAAGGAGTATAGCGGATACAAAAGAGAAATGTACGATATGGCAAGGGAATATATCCTGTATACAAATGCGGCATGCTACGGAGGTGCGTCGTTCTATCTCAGAACAAAGACAAACCATAAGTACGCAAGCTCAATCAGTATATATATTGATATAAACTCCTGCGGCAGCTTGTTTGAGCTCACCTGTGGTGCGGCTACTCTTTTTGATATGTACTCAATGAAGCTTAATGAACTGAGGGAGAAATACTATGACAAGGATGATGAGTATTGGAGGCGGTATGATTGGATAAAAAAGATGGGTTAAATCTGCATATTGACAAGGACTGGAATATTGTTATTGACGTGCGTGCAGGAAACAGAATAAGGCACAAGGTAATAACACCGGATTCTTTTTGTCAGATTGTTGCAAAGAATGTGAGGGTAAAAGCTGTCAGAAGCGGTATTCTGCCGGAGGACTGTGTTGCGTTTAGCGAGAAAGACGGAGAAAGCTTTGTTGTAGTTGAACTGGGACAGGACACTATTGACCTGACCTATGAAAAGACTACATATGAAAAATTCCCTGTTCCGAGACTGCTTTACGGCTTTACGGTTGATACACAAGGCAAGATTACCAATGTTTATGTAACCGTTGCGGAAAAGGG
>JAZQHZ010000166.1:0-7294 GCA_045540855.1 Clostridia bacterium | reverse complement strand
GGTTGGTGTTTATCCTGTTGATAACAGCAAAAAATGGAAATATTTTGCAAAAATTGCAGGCATTTCATATGTCATAGCGGCAGCAATAGGCTGGATGCTTTTGCATTAAGGAGGCGGTTAAGGTATGAAAAAAATATTTTATGGAATTTTACTTTTTCTGTTCTCTCTAACCTTGCTTACAACGGCTTATGCGGCATTTGAAAATCCGCCGATTACAGATGGAGCAGGATACCTTATGCAATCAGAGCTTGACGAGCTTTCGAAGGAGCTTGATACAGTAAGGGAAAAATATCATTTTGAAGTTGCAATCTATACCGAAGCGGATATGACTTCTGTTACGGCAGAGGCAAGTGCAGATGATATTTATGACTATAACGGCTACGGTGCAGGTGAGAATGATGACGGAATTATGTTATATATCTGCTCAGGCACTCGTGAATATCATTTTACAACCCACGGAAAAGGTATAGAATACTTCAACTCAAACGGGCTTATATATCTGGAAAGTAAGGTATTGCCACATCTAAGTGAAGACGATTACTACGAGGCATTTGCGGCATATATCGAAGCATCGGAAGAGCTTCTGGAAATGGCAAAAAGCGGAGCACCATATAATAAGAAGGTTTACAGCACCAACTATCTGATTGGAGTAATTGTAGTATGCCTTATCGCACCGCTTTTGGTCGCATTCTGTATGATGAACAAAAAGCTTAAAAAAATGAAAACAGCAGTCGAAAATGATTATGCTGCAAATTATATCAAGCCCGGAAGTATGAATCTGGCGGTTTCAAGGGATTTGTTCCTGTATTCGAGAGTTACTAAAACAGAAAAACCGAAATCAAGCTCGGGAACACATACGTCATCGTCAGGAAGAACTCACGGTGGACGAGGCGGAAGCTTTTAAAACGAAAGGATGGTAAATTATTATGAAAAAAGTATTTTCAATTATTCTTACAATTGCATTGTGTGCAACTTTTGCCACAACTGCCTTTGCTAATCTGAATTTTACAGACGTAACAACTGATGACTGGTTTTATGACGATGTAAAGACAGCCGTTGAATTGGGCTTAATAAACGGAAAAACCGAAACAGAATTTAAGCCTGACGATTTACTTACATATGCAGAGGCTGTAAAACTTGCAGCTTGTATGAATCAGCTTTATTTAAACGGAGAGATTACCCTTACAAACGGGGATCCATGGTACAAATCCTATGCTGATTATTGTAAGGCAAACGAAATTACAACAAAAGATTATGACTATGTCTTAAACGCAACAAGAGCCGGATATATGGAAATATTTGCAAAGGCTCTTCCTGACGAGGCGTTAAAGCCAATAAACAATATTCCTGACGGAAGAATTCCTGATGTGGATATCAATGCTCCTTATGCGGATAGTGTATATAAGCTTTATCGTGCGGGTATTGTAACAGGCGTCGATATGTTTCATAACTGTAAACCAAATGATTTCATCAAAAGATGTGAGGTTGCAACTATTATTGCCCGTATGATGGACGAATCTAAGCGAGTAAAATTTGATGTGGAGATTAACGAGATCAAAAATAATGACGAAATCAAAGACGTAGAAATTAACGAAGAAAACAAAGCTCAGACAATCGATCTTTCACCTACCGATGCTCCGGTTATAAGCGGCAATGATGTGCAAATAAACCAATATGAGAGTATAGAAGTAAATACAGAACCCACCGACGCTCCGCTTATAAGCGGCAATGATGTGCAAATAAACCAATATGAAAGTATCACAGTAGGAGCCACTCCGGAACCGACAGATGCTCCGTTTATACTCGCTCCGGATGTGACGATTAACGAATTTGAAAGCATAGTTGTAGTGACTCCGACTGAGAAGCCTGCGTTTGAAGTGGGAAATGATACTTTGATAATTTCAGAGCTTACTATCTACAAGCAGCCTGAAAGCAAGGAATTTGAAGAATACGGTGCAAAATATGAAGCTGAGGTTCAGGTATTTGGCGGAAAAGCTCCGTATACATATGAGTGGTATTATTATACCGGTTACAGAAATGAAAAAGCAAAAATTGAAAAGGGAGATTACGCAGATGGCGTTGACAGTGCTACGTTAGTGCTTTCAATAGAAAAAGAAAATACACTTTTAGGAAAAGGGATTTTCTGCAAGATTACAGATTCAGAAGGAAAGTCTCTTACAACAGATAATATCAAGGTTTACGGACCGTTTTTAATGCCGGTTGATACTGCTGAAATCAAAGAGGCAAATAAGGAATATATTCTTGTAGGAAGAATTGCTGACGGTATAATTAAAAAGGGTGATAAGGTTTCGGTAGAGAGAAACGGTAAAATTATCGCAACAGGTACTGCAACAGATTTACAGATGTTCAATAAATCTTTAGATGAAGGAGTCAAGAATGATAATATTGGCATCGTATTCAAGCTTGATGACGGCGTAAGACCTATATCAGGTGATACAGTGATTAAGTATAAGAGCACACACGTTATTGATACAAGCGATGTCATAAACTGATTTGTTGTTAATTGAAATTAACATATAAAAAAAGGAGGTAGAGAAAATGGGATTAGGTGATTTCTTTAAAAACATTTTCGGCAAGAAAACCTGTGCTTTTTGCTCAGGTGAGTGCGGAGTGATGAGCCGCACAAAAATCAAGGGTGATGAATATATCTGTTCAAAATGCGATGATATGTGCTCGAACTTCATCAGAAAGAGCAGATTCACAAAGCCTGAGCTTGAGGGACATATGGAGTATATGAAGCGTCTGGACAGAATTTACAAAGAAGTAATTCTTCCGAATGTACAAAAACACAATTCCTATCCGTCTGCAACGCAGAGACAGGGCATTGAGTTCTTTGATGATTTCGGAATGTTCCGCATTATGGACGGTTCCAGAGACAATAAGGACAGATACCCGACAGAGCTTTTCCGTTACGATCAGGTGGCAAGCTATGAACCGTATTACGAAGAGGCTGAGCCGGAAGAGGCCGGTAAACCGAAAGTATTCCACGAGGGCGGTATTATCATAAGACTTGTCGGTGCACAAGACGACACAACAAAAATGCAAAAAGGACTTCGTGCTCATCCGTATATCATAGAGGAAATCAAGGTATGCTTTGCAACCAATGACAGAGAAAAGGAAAATTACCTTAGATATGTGGAAAATGCAATCCACCATTTTGATTATATATTTGGTGTAGAAAGTAAAGCTTTGTTCAGCTTTGGTATGTCAAAACAAGAAAAGCGTGATCTTAAAGCAGCAGTTGCCTTCACCAAAACAGCATTTGATGTAGTAAAGGTTGCAAAGAATGGCGGCGAAATTTCCGAAGAAAAGAAAGCCGAAATTATGGAAAATATGCACGACATTGAAGATGCTCAGACAGGCGGATTGGCTCAGTACACAAGAGCAGCAGATGCTGCAGAAGCAAAGATAAATTAAATTTCAGGAGGAAATATATTATGAAAAAGTTATTATCAATTATTTTAGTAGGAACAATGGTTTTATCACTCGCAGCTTGCGGTGAAAAGGTAGAGGAGCCCGTAAGTGTACCGAGAGAGCCGGTTTCACCTGCTCCGGCAAATATTATCGTTGGCAGCAACACACTTTCAGCGGAGTATCTCCCGTTTGAAGCACCGGCAATTTATGATGAATCAGGCGATCCGGATATGGACGTTTTAGGAAACACAGTTTATGTATCAACCGGCGGAACAGAGGTTAAAATGTATACTCTTGACGGCTCAAAGCTTACATATGTTAAAACTGTAACTGTTGAAGATACAGGCGATTCAATCGGCGTAGATGCAAGCGGTAAGATTTATGCCGACGGTGGCGTTTTTGAGGCAACTGTTTACGATCCGGAAACAAATGCAAAAGGCGAGGCTGTTGCGTCGGGTGAGTATACTCCTTCAAAGAAGTCAGACTTTGCAATTACATATTTCACAGGTAATGAGACAATTACTGCAGTTAAGGACGGCGTGGCAGGAGACTGGATGCTCAACGGTGCAGCAAACACAGGAAGCTTTGAAAGTATCAGCACTATTGAAATTGTAGACGATACAGTTTTACTTGCAGGCGCAGATGCGGAAAACAACATTATAGGTGCTTATGATTTGAGCGGTAATCAGCTGATGCTTTCTTCAGGATGTCTGGCAGGTTCACTTCCGACAGCAGCTACAAAGACAGCAAACGGCTATGTTACATCATCAGTGTCAGAAATGACATTTGTTAACAATGATGGTGCAATAATTGGTGAAGCAGATGCAAAGGAATTATTCGGAATTACTGATAATTCTGTATGGATTTACGAAATGACAGCTCTTCCGGAGGGCGGTTTCTTAGCACTTGCTCAGGTTTATAAGTCAGGTGTTATCGGAGACGAAATTGTTCTCTTTAAGGTTTCAGGCTTCTAAAACGGGTGAAGGGAGCATAATGCTCCCTTCTTTTTGAAATTTAACTTGAAAGAGAGGGATTAACGATGAAAAAGCTAATATCAATTTTAATTATTACGGCTCTATCTTTTGGCACAGTATCGGCACAGGATTATACATCTCAAAGCGGTGAGTTCGGATATTCTGATGACGGAACGCTTAATTATTATTACGGCTTGCAGCACGTATATATTCCGTCAGAAATAGACGGTGTCAAGATAGAAAAAATCGGCGAAAAGGCATTCTTTGATTTGGGTATTGCCAGTGTAAGTATGGATTACGGTATCAAGGAAATTGGTGAAAGCGCATTTGAAGGCTGTAATATCAAGTCAGCAACCATTGCAGAATCGGTAGTGAAAATTGCAGATAAGGCATTTGAAAATTGTGCTGAGCTTGAGGATGTGTATATTTTCGGAACTGCCGATACGGCTTTTGGAAAGAATGCTTTTGCAGGAACAGGACATCTTACATTCTATATTTATTGTAACCAGAACACAGAATATTTTATTAATAAGCTCACAGAAGCCAAGGGTGACAGTAATTTTACGATAGAAGCACTCCACGAAACTCTTCTTGATGTTGAAAACGAGAAGGATTTATTCGGTGAAAATATGCTATATTGCGAAGCGTGCGGATTTAAAGGCAGCAGATATTTTGATGATATGTCTGAGCCGTTTGATGACGTGAGCAGTGATGACTGGTATTACAAATATGTATTGTTCTCATACGGTATGGGAATTGTGAACGGAAAGAATGAAACAACGTTCGATCCGCAAGGTGCAATGACCTGTGCCGAGGCGGCAAAAATAGCAGCAACAATCCACGCATCGCAGTCGCTGGGAATAGAAATAACTCCTAGCGGTGATAAATGGTACAGTGCATACGTTAATTATTGCTATGAATTCGGTATAATTGAAGATTATATAACCTTTGACTGGGAAAAAGAAATAACCCGAGGTGAAATGGCATATTTATTCTCACGCTGTGATGTATATCCGAGCTATCTCAATGATGTCCCTATTACTGATATACCGGATGTATATGACACAACGCCATATGCATATGAAATTCTTGATTTGTATAATAAGGGTGTTGCTGTTGGTGATTTAGATATGTCATTCCATCCGGATTCGACCGTAAAGCGTTGCGAAGCGGCGGCGTTTATTTCAAGAATTATCGGTTGGGGTATGAGAATTGAATTACCCAAGGGTTAAGAATACCCAATGAATATGAAAAGGAGCAATGCAATATGAAAAAAATATTGATGCTATTACTTTGCTTCGTGATGGTTTTTAGTCAGGTGAATCTTGTGGTTGCTGCTACCGAAGAAGACACATCGGTTTTTGAGGTATTATCATGGAGTGATTTCGAAGAAGCTTTTAATTATTCCTATTATCAGGGAGAAACATATACCATAAAATTGATGGAAGATTTACATTTTAATGCGGCTGATGCACCGAGAAGTGCAACTGCTCTTGTAGATGTTCACCTGAGAGGTTGTTTTGTGACTCTTGATTTTAACGGACACACACTTTCTTGTACAGATAAAGTTTCTTCAACGGATTTGGAATCAGCACTCTCGGACTTTATAAGAATCAACATACATCCGATAAACAACAAGAATTTTATTGAATTCAGATTAACTGACTCGGTAGGTGGCGGCGGTGTAAGTATGGACTCACACCGTGCATACGACAATCAGCTTGCAGCACTGCATATTGTTGAAACAAGTAACTATATGGAAAACGGGCATTTTCTTTCGACATATGGTAAAGATAAGCTGATTATTGACGGCGGTAATTATGAACTTAATGCAAAGACAGAAAAGGTCGGACGAGGTACAATTGACCGAAACACATTTTATCGCGGTACGGTGATTGCAGATACTATGTATGCTGTGGAAATCAATGGTGGTACCTTTACGGCAAAAAGCGATGGTGTTATAGCTTACGGTGATGATATGTGTGCAAGAGAGTTGTCCGCTTATGCAACCTGCAGTAACAGTCACGCAAACCCCGGCGGAGTAATGTCAGGGCGTACTGTTATTAACGGAGGTACTTTCATTTCCGACGGATATGCGATTCATCATTTTGACCATTCACTCTCAGTAGAGGAAACCCGCTGGATGGAATTTCCTAGAATTAATGGCGGTATATTCTCGGGAAGCGTCGGATATATCGGTATGAGCTTTACTTATGAAAACTATGATACCACAGGCTACGGCGTTAAAGAATACAGAGAAAAGTCTGCTGCAGATATTATAAATAATAACGCCTTAGTACGCTGTATAAAAAGCGGCAAGATGTATGAAGACCTTGAAAACTTAACACTTGGAGATTTGCACGAAGCAAAGTCTTTGTATGTAATAAGTGATTCTCTCTATCATTTTGATACCTTGCCCGCTGTGACAGGCGATACAACAACCATGGAACGTGATACCAGTCAGACCGACACCTTTAAGGGCTTGTATGATGTTCCTTATTACCTTGGCGCATACGAGGTTGTGCCTTATATTTCCGTTACTCCCAATGGTGGTACAGAGACTACCTGGGTCACTACAGAAAAGACTATTGCTTATGCTGATTATCCAAACGGTCTGACGGTTAAAGCAGGATTGGCAGTAAACTTTCAAGGCGAAACTTTGAAATGTGAAAACACATATGTAATTACCGTTACCGAAAAGTCAAAGCCTGCCACAATTATATCCCAACCGCAATCGTGCACCGTTAAACCGGGTGAATATGCCGAGGCTACCGTTATAGCAGACCACGCAAAATCTTACCAGTGGTATTATATATATGACGGAACAACTCCTGTGGCATTGACGGATACCATTGTAGCTATGTTCTCTAATCTGAAGATAGAGG
>JAZQHZ010000165.1:0-20599 GCA_045540855.1 Clostridia bacterium | reverse complement strand
CCTCCGGCAATGGAAAATTCTTCGAATGTAGGAACATCGCTTTTCGGAAAGAACTACATTGACGTTCTTGGAAAGAGTACAAAGCTTTCGTCAAAGGTTTATATCGACCAAGAAGCAGGCGGCTTAAGGCTTATGCTGGTCAGAGATGTAGATTTCCTGAAGTCAATGGAACACGCTTTAGAATACGGTGAAATAAGAAAAAACTATGATTATATGTCCTGGCTGAAGAAGGATGCAAATATTACCGGTTACTGGTATGATGCAGTGTGCTTTGAAGCCGGCTCCATCTACCTGGACGGCGAATATGTTGCAAGCTATGAAAATGACGCATGGTACACTTTTGATTACTATCTTGATCTTAATGATATAACAGCACCAATGCAGGCTGTTGAAATTAAGGATGCAAACGGAAATGTTGTTGTTTCTATGAAAAAAGGAATAACAGTAGGAAAAACCTCAACACTTCCAAATATTTTGCAAAACGAATTCGCTTTTTCAACAGAAGCGCAGAGCTACGGACTTATGTTTGCAGCAACTTCAAGATTATACAATCCTGCTACAGGACACTCATATCCGCACTGGAACGGAAACCGCGCTCAAAGCGGTACAGTTGCATATCTTGACGAGATTGTTTTTGAAGAGGGAAAATACACTACCGAAGAGGGGATAAACGGTGCAGGTCTTACAACCGAATTTGATGTGAACTTCGAAGGTAAGAACACGGAGCCGGCAACCTATAAAGATGGTAACTATACTCTTGTAACAGGAGGAGATGCCTGGACAGGAAGTGCAAACTGGTCTTTAGCAAAGGGAGCAATCGGCTATTCTCTTGACGGACAGGAGCTTTCGGGTTTTGCTGCAACAGGAGTAATTTGGGATAATATTAATGCAAAGACGAAGATTAGTGATAATACCGTATTTTCAGGCTTTGGTGGTTCATATACCTACGGACAGCTTGCGGACAGAAGCGGAAAGCTTCTTTCGGACAAAGGAGCAGGAGTATATGTAGGTCTCACATCATCATTGCTACCTGCAATTATTGATTCTAATCAGGTAAACTACGATGATGTGTCTGTCACAAAGGACCCTGTCAATAACAATAATAACGTACTTAAGCTTGCGCCTCCGGCAATGGAAAATTCTTCAAATACAGGAACATCGCTTTTTGGAAAGAATTATATTGATGTAATCGGCAAAAGCACAAAGCTTTCATCAAAGGTTTACATAGGACAGGAGTCGGGCGGTTTGAGACTTATGCTTGTCCGTGATGTTGATTTCCTTACTTCAATGGAACACGTTTTGGAGTACGGTGAAATGAGAAAAAGCTATGACTATATGTCATGGCTGAAGAGAGGTGCGGAAAATACCGGATATTGGTACGATGCGGTTATTTTTGAGGGAGGCATAATCTATCTTGATGGCGAAGCGGTAGGAACATATAGCAATGATAACTGGCACACAGTTGATTACTATCTTGACCTGACCGAACTTGAATCACCTATGCAGATACTTGAGGTTAAGGATTCAGAGGGAAATGTTATTGTTTCTGCACAAAAAGAAATTTCTTTGGGTGGAACATCAACTCTTCCTAACCTTACACAGAATCCGTTTGCGCTTTCTGAGACTGCTCAAAGCTACGGACTTGTATTTGCAGCAATTTCAAGATTATCCGATCCTGTTACAGGACATTCATATCCACACTGGAACGGAAACCGTGCACAAAGCGGTACAGTTGCATATCTTGACGATATTTCATTTACGGAATCGGTATATAATAAAGAAGATATAAAAAAAGGTGTTACAGAGATTATAGGAAGTATAGAAGACGGAAAATATACAGCAAAGGTAAGTAACGGTACAGACAAAACCTGCAAGAATGCAATGCTTGTACTTGCAGCTTATAATAGCAATGACAATTCCTTTGTGGGAGCAACGATGGGAAGCGTGGATGTTATTTCAAACAGCATTTCCGAAACAGTAACCCTTGATGTACCAAAGGGAAGAGATTGTTATTACAAGGCATTTGTCTGGAACAGAGATACTTTTGAACCTTTGGCATATGCAGCACAGTTTGATGGCCCCGGCATTGTGTCATACCTTATAACATATCCATCCTTCGGTACAAAGGCTGTAACCTTTAACATCAATGATGCACAAGCTACAGATGCTGCAGTTATTGAGCTTATGCATAAGTATGGAATTAATGCAACTTTTGGTTTGACAGATGATACTAAAAATTTTGAAATCTACAATCACGACGATTTTGAAATCGCAAATCATACAACCCATATCGAGATGTACTTGGATGAAGAATATGTAGATGATAACGGTAATACCGTTACTCCTCCTACTTATGACGAATGTGTTGAATCCATTGAAATAGCAGAAACTGCAATTACTGAGGGTACAGCTACAACACCGGTGGGTCTTATATGGCCGTACTTGGCACCGGAGGAAAGAGATTTCTTCGATAAGCTTAAGACTTATGCAGAGACAAACAACTATGAATACATCCGTGACAGCCGGGTAACAGGCTCATATGAGCTTCCTGAAGACTGGAATGACTGGGGTATTTCTGCATGGATACAAAAGGATAACACAGAAGCTATCCTTTCACTTGCTGAAGAGTATAAGGAGCTTGAAACCGACAAGTTCCAGGTTCTTTCTGTTGCCGGTAATGGTGTGGATATGACAGAAACAGAGCTTCTTGCATTCTATGAAGACTTGTTTAAGGCAGTTTCCGGAGAAGAAATCTGGAAGGCTACGAATGTTGAGCTTTGTGAATATATCAAGGCTGCAAGCAGGCTTGATATCACAAATGAATATATATATAACCCAACAGATGTAACGCTATATATGATTGTTAACGACGAGCAATGGGTGGCAGAGCCGAATAGCTATGCACGTTGGATAGAAGAATAATGGGAGGGAAAACAGTATGAAGAACTTAAAGTATAAAATCTTTTCTTTAATGTACTGCTTAGCAGTAATACTGTCGTTTGTTACTCTTCCCGTGCAAGCGGCAGAACCAACAATCAAAAATGTAATTTATATTATGCCGGATGGTGGCGGATACGGTCAGTATGATTTTGCAAACTACTTCCGTCAGCAAGGTGGCTTTGACGAAGCAACATATCCTACAGCAACTAAGAGAGATACTAATCCGATGTTTATAGAGGATTACCTTGCAGGCTCTATCAGAACACGTTCTGCAAATGCAGAAGTCACTGACTCTGCGGCCGGTGGTACAGCTGAAGCAACGGGTTACAAAACAAATAACGGGTACATTGCTGTAACACCTGATAAAACTCCGAGAGCTACAATATTGGAAGCTGCACAGGAGCTTGGCAAGAGAACGGGGCTTATCTCACAAACTCCCTTCTATCATGCATCTCCTGCAGCCTTTGCATCTCACTGGATTGACCGTAATGGATATGACATTATTGCAAAGCAGATGCATGCTCAGGATATTGATCTTGTAATTTGTGGCGGATATAATCCTGTGAAGCAGCTTGACCCGACGTTGTCAGCTGAAATTCCTGAGGAACTTGGATACAAGATGATAAAGAACAGAGCCGATCTTGCTGATATCAAGGAAGGTGACAAGGTTTGGGGAAATATGGTAACAGACAATCTTTCGTGTGACTATCGACTTCAGGCGGATGAGCCAAGAATGACCGAAATCACAGAAGCAGCTCTACGTGCTCTTGGCGGTTCTGATGAAGGTTTCTTCCTCTTCATTGAGGTTACCTACACAGATAACCACGATAATGATGCAAGAAACGCAGCATCTGAGTACAATGTTCTTTCAGATGTTTTCGAGGTTTGTGTTGACTTTGCTAAGGAGAACGGCGAAACTATGGTTGTTTCTATTCCCGACCACGACACAGGCGGTATGACAATCATTCCTGATAAGCTTCCTGAGGCTTATGAGCAGGTTAAAATCGGTGAAAATCCGGGCACAAGTCTTATGAGATGGGAATCAACGGGTCACACGGCACAGAATGTACCATGTTTCTTCTACGCACCGGAAGGAATTTCAATTCCCGGACTGAATCCGGTTCTTGGCGATACAGAAGAAACTCGTGGTGAATGGAAGGCACAGACAGGCGAATATGTAGTTGACAACACAGCTATGCCTAACTATGTTGCTGAACTTTGGGATGTGGATCTTGACAAAGTTACAGAAGAACTCTTCGTAGATGTAACCGATATTGGTACGATTAATCCTGACGGCACATTTGAATTTGCATCAGGTGATAAGGTTATGGCTCCTTATACAGATAAATATACCAAGGACGGTGTTGAATACTCAACTGATGGTAGAGTTTCTGTTTACGTTGATGATAAGTTCTATGTTCCCGCTTGTGTAGTTGAGGAAGATGACTGGAACTATAAGGGTGGTTCAATGAACGGTTTCTTCGGGTCGGGTACAGAGGCTGATCCTTACCTGATCAAAAACCCATACGACTTTATTGAGTTCTCATATAACCTTGCAAATGGTGAAGATTATGACGGTGTTTACTTTGAACAGACAAAGGATATCGACCTTGTTCCATACATAAGAGAGTATTTTCCTGTGACATCGGATAAAACTTTTGCAGGCAACTATAACGGTAACGGCTATACTATCAATGTCGAGATTTCTGTATCAAATGATGCTTGTATATTTCCGACAGTTTCAGGTAAAATTATGAACCTTGGTACAACAGGTACACTTACATCAAATGGTGCATATTCTGCAGGTATCTGCCGTAAGCTTACACCAAGCGGTAAGCTTATAAACAGCTATTCCACGATGGCTATTACAGGTAATGCAGTGGGAGGTCTTGTATATAATCAGTACGGAACCGTTGCTAACTGCTATTTTGCAGGCACAATAACTGCTAAGAGGGCTATTAACTCTCTTGCTATGAAGCACGGTAACGGTAAATTCCAGAATGCTTATTATGAAAAGGGAACTCACCAGTATGCAGGTGATGGCATTATGGCTAAGACAACTGCACAAATGCTTACAGGCTTTGCTGACACACTAAATACAGGTGTAGAAGCTGCTGCCAATATAGCTAATGTTGCATTTGAAAAGATGGCAATTTGGTCGCAGGATGAAAATCAGCTTCCTAAGCTTGCAATGCCGGTTGCTACTGTAGAAGATGTGGTAGTTACTCCTGATACAGCTACTGTTACGAAGGGCGAAAGCCTACAGCTTAATGTAGAGGTTATTGGTGAGAATAATCCGTCACAAGATGTTATTTGGACTGTTTCTCCCGAAAGCACAGAGGGAACTTATGTTACAGAAGACGGTCTTTTGATTGTATCCTCTACCGAAACAGAGGCGTCATTCACTGTTATTGCTAAATCAAAGGTTGACGGAAGTAAAGCTGGCATCTGTAAGGTGACAATTACAGAATAAATATTTTAGGCGGATAAAAAAATGGATAAGTTACTTGTAATTTTAATTTTCATTAGTGCGTTGCTTGCACTGACATTTGCGTTTGTTACGGCGATCAGGGTAATAAGGTTTCCGGAGGGGACTGATTTGATGAAGAAGATATCCTTATCAATCAGACGAGGCGCTAATGCATATCTCAAACGTCAATATAAAATAGTAATGGTATTTTTTGGAGTTATGTTTGTAATACTTGGCGTGATGGCTTTTGCGGGATTTCTTACTCCTTATGTTCCATTTGCCTTTATTACCGGTGGGTTCTTTTCAGCATTGTCAGGATTTATTGGAATGAAAATAGCTACACTTGCTAATTCAAGAACTGCAAATGCGTGTCAGCAGGGATTAAACAGAGGACTTCGTGTTGCATTTTCAGCCGGAAGTGTTATGGGATTTACTGTGGTGGGGCTTGGACTTTTAGACATTTCTATATGGTTTTTCCTTTTGAAATTTATATTTAACCTTTCAAATGAAGCAACTACAAGTGCAATGCTGACTTTTGGTATGGGTGCTTCTTCTATGGCACTGTTTGCGAGAGTTGGCGGTGGTGTATTTACAAAAGCTGCTGATGTGGGAGCAGATCTTGTGGGCAAGGTTGAGGCAGGTATTCCCGAGGATGACCCACGCAACCCTGCTGTAATAGCAGATAATGTAGGTGATAATGTAGGTGATGTTGCGGGTATGGGAGCAGACCTTTATGAATCTTATGTTGGATCAATAATTTCTGCGAGTGCTCTCGGTGTTGCTTCATTTCAAAGCTTAGAGGCTATGGCGTTGCCGATGCTTCTTTCTGCAATCGGTGTTATATGTTCAATACTGGGAACCTTCTTTGTAAAAACAAAAGAGGGTGCAAACCAAAAACAACTTTTAAGTGCTTTGTCCCGTGGTACGAACTTTGCGGCAGTTGCTATTGCGATTGTAGCATTACCAATTTCATATTACATACTTGGCAAAGAAAACTGGACTGTATATTTTGCTATTCTTGCAGGTCTGGTAGCAGGAGTGCTTATTGGTCAGGCAACCGAATATTATACATCGGATAGTTATAAGCCTACAAAAAAACTTGCAGCTACATCTGAAACGGGAACAGCGACAATTATAATAAGCGGTTTGTCTGTAGGTATGCTGTCAACACTTGTGCCGATAGTGATCGTGGCTGTATGTGTTCTTGTTGCATATTTTGTTTCGGGTGGGGCAAGCAGTCCTTCAACGGGGCTTTACGGCATATCTCTTGCAGCCGTTGGAATGCTTTCAACTCTTGGTATTACCTTGGCCACTGATGCGTATGGTCCTGTTGCGGATAATGCAGGCGGTATAGCTGAAATGGCACGTCTTGATAAAAAAGTAAGAGAGCGAACAGATGCTCTGGACTCTCTTGGAAACACAACAGCGGCTACGGGAAAAGGTTTCGCAATCGGTTCAGCAGCTCTTACAGCGCTTGCCCTTATGGCATCATATATAGATAAGGTCAACACTATTGATGGTGGTGCTGCGAAGATTGCAAATCTCAATATAACCAATCCCACTGTTCTTGTTGGATTATTTATTGGTTCGTGTCTGCCTTTTGTGTTTGCAGCTCTTACAATGAATTCAGTAGGACGTGCGGCACAGAGTGTTGTTAAAGAGGTTCGTCGCCAGTTTAAAGAAATCAAGGGACTTATGACCGGTGAAGCAGAAGCAGATTATGAAAGCTGTATTGACCTTTGTACAAAAGCAAGTCTTAAAGAAATGGTATTTCCTACAATTATAGCAGTAATTGTTCCGATTGTTGTAGGACTTGTGCTTGGCTGTACAGGTGTTGTCGGAATGCTAGCAGGTGCAACAGCATCAGGGTTCCTTATGGCAGTATTTATGTCAAATTCAGGTGGAGCGTGGGATAATGCAAAAAAATATATTGAAAGCGGTGTTTACGGAGGCAAAGGTTCAGAAAACCATAAAGCTGCAGTAGTGGGTGATACTGTAGGAGACCCGTTTAAAGATACATCAGGTCCGGCTATTAATATTCTCATAAAGCTCCTGTCGATGGTTTCAATCGTGTTTGCGGCAATTGTAGTACATTTTTCAATATTATAATAAAGTATTTGCAATAAATACGATCTGCCGTAAGAATTGAATATATAAGGCAATAAAATTTCTTTACGGAAATTTTATTGCTTTTTCTTATAAAAAAGAGATGAAGATTTAGTCATTCAGTGTGTAATTATAACAAAATTATTAAAAATGACAATAAAACTTTAGCATTTTACAGAAAAATTGCATCATATTAATAGAGGGAAGTATAAAACGAACGAAAAAGGGGATAAAGTGTGGATAAATAAATAGTAGCAGTAAAAAGATTTGACTCGTATATAAAGAAAACTATTTCGAATGAGTTGAAGTATTTTATGCGGAGTCGCAAAAACAGAGCGAAAAAAGTAATAACTTTTTCTGATTTGGGTGAAGTGGAAATAAGTCAACAATTTTATGAAGAGCCATACGTTATTGGGTTGTTTAAGAAAAAGATTTCGACACGTGAGTTTGATGTGATTATATCCGATGAACTTTTATATGAAGCTTTGCTGCGAATTGACCCTAAAATTCGTGAAATTGTGCTTCTGAAATTTTGGGGCAGGTTTACAGATAAAGAAGTTGCTGGATTTTTAGGAGTCAGCAGACAGACAGTTACGTATAAGAAGAATATAGCTATAAAACTGTTAAGAGAAATAATAAAGGAGTTACGAAAAAATGACGCCAGGTTTGTGTTATGATCTTATAAAAAAGGCTACTTCAGGAGATGAACGTGCTATAAATGAAATTATAAAAATATATGGGCCATATATCAATTCCTTGGCATCGCACGAATTATACGATTTAGCTGGGAATGAATACATAGGTATAGACGTAGATTTAAGAGATTCTCTAAGATCCAAGTTGATTAATACAATTATGAAATATGAAATTAAATGACATTACGGTGAGTCATAATAACTCTATTGGAGCTTTGAATAAAGTATTATAAAACATATATGATTTTTGCAAAGAGCACATTTTATAATGTGCTTTTTGCAAAGATAATAAAATCTTTATGTACATTGACAAATGAATAGCACCTTTTTAAACAAAAGACTGTATGTCCGATAAGGAAAGCACGTTAGTTGGTACGCCATGACTGCAAAAGCAAGAGCGATAAACATCAGACTATAAACCGACAGTAAGCAGGTCGGGATGCGATGAAACATACAGTTAGTAATTGATACTTGTGTACGCACCTCGCGGAGTACCCGGGAGAGCTGAAATGCTATGTAGCCTGTGCTGAGGGCTATTAAAAAGGGGCGGTATAAATTTATAATAGGATAAAAGGAGAAAAAGAGAGATGTTAGAACGTTATAAAGACGTACTTACAGTAGGAGATTTGTGTGAAGTTCTGCGAATAGGAAGAAATAATGTTTATGAATTGCTAAAAAAAAGAGAAATTTCGCATATGAAGATAAAGCGGAAGTATATAATACCTAAAATAGCAGTTATTACTTATTTAAATAGTTGCCTTACTGAAGAAACAGGAGTTGAAAAAGATGAAGATATATGATATAATATTATTATCAAATATCACTGGGCTTAACTATGACTATTATAGGAGGAAGCTCAATGAGTAAGGCAGAAATAAAAGTAAATATGACAATGAGAGCCGGAGAGAAATACTGGCTTGTAAAATTACAGTGGAAAGAAGAGGGTAAATGGAGCAGTACAACAAAGTCAACGGGTATACCGATAAAAGGTAACAATAAACGTAAAGCACAGCAAGAAGGAGAGTGCATCAGGCAGGAAAAGGAAGATGAACTGAATGCTTCTTTGAAGGAAGATAGTTGTGACATTATGTTTCATGAGTTTTTAAGTATGTGGCTTGAACAACATAAGCATGAAATTCGTCGGTCTACATACCAAAGCTATGAGAGCAGTGTAAACAATATGCTTATTCCGTATTTTAAAAGTTTAAAGATAAGCCTGAAAGATTTAAGTGCACATCATATACAGAAGTTATATAATACGATGTTGGATGAGGGCAAAAGCGTTAATACAGTGAAACATTACAACGCATATCTGAGTAGCGCTATAAAGCTGGCATTAAAAAGAAATCTGATACAGTTTAATCCGCTTATGGGTGTACAGTTACCCAAAATGGAAAAACGACATGGAAAAGCTTTTACAAAAGATCAGTTGAATGAGATTTTGAAAAAGACACGTAATACTCCGATTGGCTTAGTTGTAATGCTGACGGAATATTGTGGCTTGCGTAGAAGTGAGGTGTGTGGTTTGGAATGGTCAGATATTGACTTTGAGGACAAAGTTATACATATAAGAAAGACTCGTGTGGGTGTAAAAAAAGAAATATTTGAAGAAAAAACAAAATCAGCATCAAGCAGGCGGGATTTACCTTTGGATGAATATCTTGAAAAGGTTTTATTAGAAGAATATGAAAAGCAACGCAAAAACAGAAGAATCTTAAAAAGTGGATATATTGATACTGATTTTGTGTGCGTATGGGAGGATGGCAGACCGTTGCCGTGTCATTACGTTTCAAAGAAATTTTCTAAAATATTAGCCACAATGGGATATAGCGGATATTCATTCCATTCATTAAGGCATACAGTAGGTACGCTTATGAGTAATAAAGGAAATATTAGCCTGAGAACTGTTCAGGACTATCTGGGACATTCGGATATTGCCACAACGCAGATATATGTACATCCGGATTGGGAAGCGAAAAAGGCTGCATCTAATGTGATGTCAAGCCTGATAGGAGCGTGATATTTTCAGGTGCTTGGTGTAAATTTGGTGTAAATCGGGGAAAATCAATGAGAAAGACGCATTGCGAAAAATAAAAAAACAGCCCGAAACCTCAGGTTTCAAGCCGTTTTCAGGGAATGTGCGTGACAGGATTCGAACCCGCGGCACCAAGAATCGGAATCTTGTGCTCTATCCAGCTGAGCTACACACACATAAGCAATATATATGATACCACAAAATATGGTATTTGTCAAATGGTTTTGTTAAAGGGATTGCATAAGCAATCCCTTTAATTATTAATCCTCAATAAACAAATGTCTCGGCAGACCGTCTACCATAAACGGCTCCAATTCGCCTATTATAAGCGGTCTTGCATATTCTTCAAAATCCTTTGAAACATACGTGCCGTCGTTTATAATCCATTCTGTCGGTACGCATTTTTCCTTGTTGGCGATGAGATTTATATCATAAACATCCGCAGTTATTGAATACGGTGCGTTAGAAACTCGCTTGAAGATTATCATCTTTCCCGTTTCGCCACGCAGTGCCGCTAAAACTGCCTCTGCACCGGCTGTGAAAGCCTCGGTGATGTCACGTCTTGAAACGAGGTGAGATGCACATCTCTGCAAGGTAGAAAACTCAATTCCTCTTGCCTTTACACCTAACTTTTCTGAAAGGAAATCTGCAAGTCTTACGGCAGTGCCGCCTAAATACTTGTGCCCGAACGCATCAGTTGCAAGATCAGCACCCATTTCACACACATATTTTCCGTCAGCGGTCTTTACGCCCTCTGAAACCGCAATAACTATCGTTGACTTGGTTTTCTGGATTTCCTTAACCTTTTCTAAGAGCTGCTCGTGGTCGAAAACGTGCTCCGGAAGATAAATCAAATCCGGACCGCAGCAGTCCTCCGAGCGTGAGAGTGCTGATGCGGCAGTGAGCCAGCCGGCATTTCTGCCCATAATTTCAACAATTGTGATTGATTCAAGGTCATAAATGCTCGAATCTCTGATAATTTCCTTCATTGCCGCCGCAATGTACTTTGCCGCCGAGCCATAGCCCGGAGTGTGGTCTGTCACTGCAAGGTCATTGTCAATGGTTTTCGGCACACCCATAAAGCGGATATCTGAATTGATTTCTCTTGCGTAATTCGACAGCTGCATAATGGTATCCATCGAATCGTTACCGCCGATATAAAAGAAATACTTTACATCAAGCTTATTTAAAATCTCGAATAATTTCTCATAAATCTCCGGTGCCTCCGAAGCCTTCGGCAGCTTATAGCGGCAGGTGCCCAGATATGACGAGGGTGTTCTCTTTAATAATTCTATGTCCAGATCGTTTCTGATATGCTCCGAGAGGTTTACATAGCGTTCGCTTAAAAGTCCCTCAATGCCGTTACGCATACCGTAAACGATTTTGCATCCGTTATCCTTTGCAGTCTTGAAAACTCCGGCAAGGCTTGAATTGATTACAGCCGTAGGTCCGCCGGACTGACCTACCATTACATTTCCCAATGACATCTGTCTGTCTCCTTTGTTCAATAATATATTTATTCTATCCTAATATTCCCTGAAAGTCAAGAAATAAAAATTATTTTGTAAACTATCATTAAATATCCCGTTTTTTAATATGAATAGTAGTGATTATGTCAATGACGGAGGAAATATGAAAAAAGCTTTAATTTGGGTTTTGGCAATTTCAGTAATTGCTTTGATGATAGCATTTCCGCACAATGCGATTGAATATGCAAGGTATTCCATTGAGATATGCACGCAGATGATTGTTCCTACACTGTTTCCGTTTTTTATCTGCTCGGGAATACTTATCTATTCGGGATTTTGCGAGACGCTTTCAAAAATATTCCGCTTCTGCATGAAGCCGCTTTTCGGCGTGAGCCCGGCAGGTGCGGCGGCGTTTGTGCTGGGAATTGTAAGCGGTTATCCTTTGGGTGCGGTGACGGCAGGTCAGCTTTATGAAAGCGGCTATCTCACGAAAACCGAGGCGGAAAGGCTGTGTGCCTTCTGCAACAATTCAGGACCGTTGTTTATAATAGGCTCGGTGGGTGCGGCGGTGTACGGAAACGTAGGCTTCGGAGTGATGCTCTACGTTCTTCATATTATAGCCTCACTCACCGTAGGTATAATATTTCGCTTCTACAAAAAATCCTCCTATATTGCACCGCATACTGTGATGTCAACGCCAAAGCGTCCGGTGGGCGAGCTGATAAGCATTGCCTTGAATAATGCAATCAGCACTATGCTCACCGTGTGCGGTGCGGTTATATTTTTTGGTATGACGGGCAGATTACTGCTTGATTTATTGCCGCTTGACGGTGTGATGTATGCACTGGCGGCAGGTGTGGTGGAATTTGTGAACGGTACGGTGGCGGCTTCGGAGCTTGATATTGCGATGGGTACAAGGCTCGTGATGACGGCATTTATCGTGGGCTTTGCAGGGCTGAGCGTGCACGCACAGGTGGTGGCGGTGATTGCAAAATACGGGTTTTCGCTTGTGCCGTATTTCGTGGGTAAGCTGTTGCACGGGCTTATTGCGGCGGTGTACACTTATATTTATCTGAAATTCTTCCCTGTAAGTGAGGCGGTGTTTGCACCGAGTATGGGCAGGGCATTTTTTGCATCGTCGCTGTGTGTGATTATCCCCGCAATGTCAATGCTTGGCGTGTCAGCGGCGGTGTTAAATTTGCGGATAAGGAAATATATTAAAAGAGGAGTTATGGAATAATGGGTAAAATTGGTGCGGCTATCAGCAAAATGTGGGGAATTGACGAGAGCGTTGTGGATTCCACTGCAATAGTTACATATATAGCAGGCGGTGAATTGCGGATTGAAAATCACGGCGGAGTAGAGGAGCTGCTTGATGAAAAAATAGTATTCGGGAATAAAATACAGATTTTGGGTGAAAAATTAAGGGTGGAATGGATTGAAAAGGATATGGTAGTGGTAAAAGGTGAAATATCCACAATAACTTTTGAAAGGATTTAAAAAAATTGTTAAATTCGCTCTTTAAATTTTTGAAAGGATATGTTATAATAGAAGTGTATGGACGTCATGCAGAACGGTTTGTTAATATTTGCATCAGACGTGGAATTGGTGTCCGGGCTGTGAAAAGGCATACGGACGGATCAGTTACTATGCGTATACGGAAAGAGGATTTTAAAAAGCTCAGACCGATTGCGTATAAGACACATACAAGGGTACATATTGTAAGTAAGCAGGGATTTTTTGATTTACGCAGGCGATATAAAAGGCGATACGGTCTGATTATCGGCACTGTTGTTTGTGCGGCGTTTGTGTTTATTGCACCGAGGTTTATATGGACGGTGGAGATTTCGGGCAATGAGGATATTGAAACGGAGACTATTTCGCAGTCGCTGCGTGAATTGGGGATTTATCGCGGAGCATTGAAAAGCTCTCTTCCCGATGCGTTTGAAATAAAAAGGCAGCTTATTCATAAAAATCCGGGACTTATCTGGGCGTGGGCATATATCGACGGTACAAAGGCGGATGTAAGAGTGTATGAGAGGACATTCCCGCCGATGCTTATCGACCGCAAGGAGCCGTGTGATATAGTAGCCGCGTGTGACGGATATATTGAGAGTATAAGTGTTTTGAACGGCGAGGGCAGAATAAAGGCATCGAACGTGGTTCAGGCAGGCGAGGTTCTGATTTCAGGGAGAGTGGCGACATATAAGGAGGGTTATCCTGAGGAATATATGTATGTTCACGCAAGAGGCGAAATAAGGGCATATACAGAGCGTACAAAGAGCGGTGTGTACAGTCTGACATATGAGCACAGAATTCCTACTGGCAGAAGCGAAAGCAGGGTATACCTTGACCTTTTCGGTAAGAGAATAAATCTTTACCGAAATGAGGAATGCAGCTACGAAAGCTATGATGAGGAAGAGGAATTTCACGATTTTTCGGGACTTGCAATCGGAGCAAAGCGATATAGTGAGGTTTATATCGAGCACGAGCCGATGAACATCGAGGGTGCATTGCAGAGAGCACGTGAGGATCTGGAAGAGCAGATCGCCGGTGAGCTATGTAAAAATGCACAGCTTCTGGATGAGGATTTACAATATGAACGGATTTCCGATACGGAAATCAAGGTGAAGCTTAAAATGAGCTTTGAAGAGGATATAGGGGTAGAAATACCCTGTCAAATTATGGAGGAAACAGCGATTGATAAACAGAAAGATTGACATTGCGGAGGAAATGGATTTGGCACCGCTTTTCGGGAGCTTTGATGAAAATATCAAGCTCATTGAAAAGGGACTTAATGTAACCATTGTATCCAGAGAAAATTCACTGAGACTATCGGGTGAAGAGGAGCAGGTTGAGAAGGCGTCAGAGGTTTTAAACATACTCATAAACGCACTTGACCGCGGTGACAGAATTGACACGCAAAAGGTACTCTATGCAATCAGTATGGCACAGGAGAACGGCGGAATTGACGTAAAGCTGATGGGTGATGACTGCATTGCGATAAATTCAAAGGGTACACCGATTAAGACGAAAACTCTCGGACAGAAAAGATATGTTGAGGCAATCAGCAATAATACCGTAATTTTCGGTATCGGTCCGGCAGGTACGGGTAAGACGTATCTTGCGGTTGCCAAGGCAGTGACGGCACTGAAGTCTAAGGAGGTAAACCGTATTATTTTAACCCGTCCGGCAGTGGAAGCAGGAGAAAGACTCGGATTTTTGCCGGGTGATTTGCAGAGTAAGGTAGATCCGTATTTAAGGCCGCTCTATGACGGAATGTATGAAATGCTCGGTGCAGAAACCTTTGCAAGATACCAGGAAAAGGGCGTAATCGAGGTTGCACCGCTTGCCTATATGCGAGGCAGAACGCTTGATAATGCGTTTATAATCTTAGACGAGGCACAGAATACCACGCCGGAGCAGATGAAAATGTTCTTGACACGTATAGGCTTTGGCTCAAAGGCGATTGTAACGGGTGACATCACGCAGATTGACCTTCCGGGCGACAAGAGATCGGGACTTAAGGAAGCAATGAAGATATTGCAGAATATTGAGGGAATTGAATTCTGCAAGTTTACGGAAAAGGACGTAGTAAGACACCCGCTTGTAATGCAAATTATAAAGGCTTATGACAAATATGAGGAGCAGAAGGAACGTCGGATGAGAGAAAGACGGGAAAAGGAAAATAAATGATTGATTTAATAATCGAAAACGAGCAGGACAAGGAAGAATGGACAAGTGAATTAGAGGAGCTTGTGATGAGCGTGTGCGAAAAGGCACTTGACAGTGAGGAATGTGATTTTGATGCACAGATAAGCCTTACACTTGTTGACAATGAAGCGATAAAAGAAATAAATAACGAGCAGAGAGGAATTGACAGAGCAACGGACGTACTGTCATTCCCGATGCTTGAATTTGACGAAAACGGTGACTGCCTTGACGTTGACTATGAAATGGACGGAGATTTTGTGATATTGGGAGATATTGTAATCTCAATGGAGCGTGCAAGAGAGCAGTCAATAGAGTACGGACACTCATTCGAGCGTGAAATTGCGTTTTTAACGGCACATTCAATGCTTCATCTTTTAGGCTACGACCACGTAGATGATCTTGTGGGTGAAAAAATAATGTTTGAAAAGCAGGAGAATATTTTAACAGATTTGGGAATTACCAGAGAAATATAAGAACGGAGAATAAAATGGAGAACAAATTCAAATCAGGCTTTGCTGCGATTATAGGAATGCCTAACGTGGGAAAGTCAACACTTTTAAATCAGATTGCAGGACAGAAAATTGCGATAATTTCAGAAAAGCCGCAGACTACAAGAAACAAGATTTTGGCTATATACACAACCGATACGGAGCAGATTATATTTACCGACACGCCGGGTATTCATAAGCCGCATAACAAGCTTGGCGAATTTATGGTTAATGCCGCAAACGAAACAATGCGTGACGTTGATGCACTGCTTTTTGTAGTGGATGCAACACGTCCGATTCAGAACATCGAGCGTGAAATTGCACGCAATATTGACAAGTGCGGACTTCCGTGCATACTTGTATTGAACAAGGTGGATATGGTAGCGAAGGAGAACCTTCTTCCGATGATTGCAGATTACTCATCAATGCACGATTTTGAATCAATTGTGCCGATAAGTGCAAAGACGGGTGATGGCGTGCAGCTTCTCTTAAATGACCTTTTGGAGCATATTCCGGAGGGACCGCAGTTCTATGACGAGGATATGGTTACAGACCAGCCCGAAAAGCAGATTGCGGCGGAGATTATCCGTGAAAAGATGCTCTGGCTTTTGGATAAGGAAATTCCGCACGGGATTGCAATTGAAATTACAAAGATGCAGGAAAAGGCGAAGATTACAAATATCTACGCAACAATTTTCTGCGAAAAGGGCTCTCATAAGGGAATTATCATAGGCAAGAACGGCGAAATGCTCAAGAAAATCGGCTCGCTTGCCAGAGGTGATATAGAGAAGATGCTTGATAAGCAGGTATATCTCGAGCTGTGGGTGAAGGTCAAGAGTGACTGGAGAAACAGTGATTTCCTTATAAAGAACTTCGGCTATAATAACGACTAAGCTATGGGCGATTTTTCACAAAGGGGAATAGTGCTTCGGCGTGCGGATTACGGCGAAAATAACTGTATGCTGACAATTTTCACACGTGACAACGGTATAATCAAGGCTGTAATATACGGTGTGAAGCGTGGAAAAAACAATTCAAAGGCGGCATCAGGACAGTTTCTGTGCTATGGTGATTACGACCTTTTCGGCGGCAGAGGCGGCGCAGGAAGTGTGAACGGCGTTGACATCATTGACGCATTTCTGCCGGTATCGGAGAGTGTGGCAAAGCTTGCACTGTGCAACTATATGGCAGAGGTTGTGATAACGCTTCTGGGCGAAAACAATCCTGATGAACGGCTGTTTAACATATTTTTAAACTGCGTGTATGCACTCTCATACCGGGACGATGATATAATGAAAATCAAGACGGTTTTTGAGATAAAGCTGATGTGTGCCGAGGGACTTATGCCGATGCTAAATGCGTGTGCAAATTGCGGAAGTACGGATTTGTATGCCTTTGATTCTGAACGTGGCGGAATGGTCTGCAATAATTGCAGACGAGGCAAAAGCCGGCGGATAAGCACTGCGGTGTATAAAGCACTGGTGTATCTTACGGGCTGTCCTGACAGGAAAATGCTTTCGTTCAATGCCAATGAGATACTTCTTGATGAGCTTGGCAGACTGAGCGAGGAATATCTTTTAGAGCAGAGTGACAGAGGATTCAAGTCGCTTGATTATTTCAAGGCAGTGAAGGATATTTGAAAATTCGTTGCAATACAGACATATTTTAAGGATGTTTTTGTTAATAATCAATAAAATTGAAAAAAAAGATAAAAAATACTTGCAAAATTAAAAATAATACTGTATAATAGTAAGGTATTATGATTAAATTTTGTGGAGGTGTAAAAAATGCCGAATATTAAGTCAGCAAAGAAGAGAGTTAAGGTTACTGAGAAGAAGACAAGAATTAACCTTGCTCACAAGACAGCTTTAAAGACAGCTATCAAGAAGTTTGAGGCTGCTGCAGTAAAGGGCAACAAGGATGAGGCTAAGGTTTTATTCAACGAGGCTTCAAAGAAGTTAGACCAGAGTGTTGCTCGTGGTATCATTCACAAGAATGCTGCTGCAAGAAAGAAGTCACAGTTAGCTATTAAGCTTGCAAAGCTTGCGTAATTGATTGGCAATTTCAAGGGATTTCGGAAGAAATCCCTTGTTTTCGTTTGTGGAGAAAATTATTGCTGTAAATTCACAGATTTTATCAAGTATAATATTGACTTTTGACAAGAATTTTGGTATTATAGAATATGGGTAATAATCCGTAATTAACGACAGAAAGGAATATAGAGACATGGCAAATCCGAAGGTTGCCCTTATAATGGGTTCAGATTCAGATTTTGATAAGGTAAAGGGTGCTATTACAAAGCTCAAGGAATTTAATGTGGATGTAGAGGTAAACGTTATCTCAGCACACAGAACGCCCGACAGAGCGATGGAATATGCAAAAAATGCAGAGGCAAACGGCATTGAGGTTATAATTTGTGCGGCAGGAATGGCGGCTCACTTAGGAGGCGTAGTTGCGGCAAACACTACCTTGCCGGTTATCGGTATTCCGATTGTATCGACATTTGACGGAATGGATGCGCTTCTTGCGACAGTTCAGATGCCGCCGGGTATCCCTGTTGCGACTGTTGGTGTAAACAACGGTACAAATGCAGGTATTTTAGCAGCTCAGATTTTAAGCGTTAAGTATGATTACATAAAGGAAATGCTTAAGGAATCAAGAGTGAAGATGGCAGAGGCTGTATATGAAAAGGATGCGGCGATTAAGGAGAAGGCTTCGCTTCTCTGAGATAATAGATAATAGAGAAGAGATAATAGATAATAATTATTGAAAATTTTCTACGAAAATTATAAACATATAAAGGAGAAAAAATTATGGCAACAGATGCATACAAGGCAGCCGGCGTTGACGTTGAGGCTGGATATGAGTCAGTGAGACTTATTAAGGACGATGTAAAGAGAACAGCAATCGAGGGAGTATTAGGCGGAATCGGCGGATTTGGCGGCTTATTCGAGCTTGGCAAAGGCTATGAAAATCCGGTACTTGTATCAGGTACAGACGGTGTAGGAACAAAGCTTCGTGTAGCTTTCTTAATGGATAAGCACGACACAATCGGTCAGGACTGCGTGGCAATGTGCGTAAACGACGTTGCGTGCTCAGGTGCAAAGCCGTTGTTCTTCCTTGACTACCTTGCAGTAGGCAAGAATGTACCGGAAAAGATTGCAAGCATAGTAAAGGGTGTGGCAGACGGCTGTGTATTGGCAGGCTGTGCATTGGTAGGCGGCGAAACTGCTGAGATGCCGGGCTTCTATCCGGTTGACGAGTATGACCTTGCAGGATTTAGCGTTGGCGTAGTTGAAAAGGATAAGATTACAGACGGTGCAAATGCAAAGGCAGGCGACGTGCTTATCGGTATCGCATCAAGCGGTGTACACTCAAACGGATATTCACTTGTAAGAAAGTTATTTGACTTAAACGGCGAGAATGCAAAGGCTAACTTAATGGAGTACTCAGATAAGCTGGGTATGACAGTAGGTGAGGCACTTTTAACACCGACAAGAATCTACGTTAAGCCGTTATTAAAGCTTATTGACGAGATTGGTATAAACACAGTATCACACATCACAGGCGGCGGATTTGTTGAGAACGTGCCGAGAATGTTACCGGACGGCTTAAAGGCTGTAATCAAGCGTGGTACATGGGATGTGCTTCCGATATTTGAAGTAATGCAGGAAAAGGGCAATATCCCGGAGATGGATATGTATAACACCTTCAATATGGGTATCGGTATGATAGTTGCAGTTGATGCTTCTAAGGCAGAGGCGGCTGCTAAGTGTCTTGAAGAGGCAGGCGAAAAGGCTTACATAATTGGTGAACTTGTAGAAGGCGACAAGGACGTGGAGATAATCTGAGAAAAATCCTCGTTGCATCTCGCCCAAAACGGAAACTTGAAGTATAAGCATACATCGGCGTTCCCGTTTTGAACGACCTGCTTAGAGCATTTTCCTCAGAAGGAGAAAGATATGAAAAGAATTGCAGTTCTTGCCTCAGGCGGAGGCACTAATTTACAGGCATTGATTGATGCACAGGCAGCCGGAATTATAAAAAGCGGCGAGATTGTAACGGTAGTTACAAATAACTCAAAGGCATATGCTTTAGAACGTGCGGCAAAGGCAGGTATTGCGTCAAAGGTAATAACTAAAAAGGAGTGCGGCGGCGATAATCTCGTGTTCAATAAGGCGATTTGCGATTATTTGGTGAGCGAGAAAATTGACGTGGTAGTGCTTGCAGGATTTTTACCGATAATTGACGGCGATATGCTTACGGTTTATAAGGATAGAATCATAAATATTCACCCGTCTTTAATTCCGTCATTCTGTGGCGATGGCTTCTATGGCTTACACGTCCACGAGGCGGCACTTGCAAAGGGTGTAAAGGTAACGGGTGCAACAGCACATTTCGTAAACGAAATCACCGACGGCGGAAAGATAATTATGCAAAAGGCTGTCGAGGTATTAGACGGTGACACACCGGAGGTTCTGCAGCGTCGTGTAATGGAGCAGGCAGAATGGATAATTTTACCTCAGGCGGTAGAAAAGGTATGTGCTGATTTGGTGTAATGGAGCGAAGAACGAGAAAACCAAACAGATTAAAGAATTATGATTATTCACAAAATGGTGCATATTCGATAACAATATGTACAAAACAACGAGCAGAGATTTTGTGGGATGTCAATGTAGGGG
>JAZQHZ010000164.1:0-4336 GCA_045540855.1 Clostridia bacterium | reverse complement strand
GCCCAGAATCTGCGACAGGATTGTGGATTTACCCACTCCCGAAAGCCCCGCAAAAGCAGTCGTTCTGCCTTTTAAATACTCTCTCAAGGGCTCTGCACCCTCGTCACTCTCAGCACTTACGCATATTACCTTGTACCCTGCATCAGTATAGATTTTTGCCAAATCCTCATAATCTGCAAGGTCTGTTTTATTTATGCAGACAATCGGCTCGATGCCGTTTGTCTGTGCATTTATAAGCATCTTATCCGCCAAAAACAGGTTGGGTGCAGGTGATGCTGCAGCAATAACGAGCATAAGAGTGTCAACATTTGCTACCGTCGGACGCAGTAAATACGTTTTTCTCGGCTCAATGTCAACAATCGCACCCTTACCGTTTTTAACCTCAATTTCTACTCTGTCGCCTATTGCAGGAGTGATTTTCTGTTTTCTGAAAATTCCCCTTGCCTTACATTCATATACCGCACCGTCAGCTTCTACATAGTAGAAGCCGCCGATGCCCTTAATTATTGTTCCGGTCATTAGTCAAATTCCACCGTCTTATCTGATACCTTCGAGCCGTCAATATATGCCTGCACCGATACTGTGCCTGTACCGTTAATCTGAACGGTTACACTTCCTTCGCTCTTGTTATGAAGTGCATTATGAATTGCTCTTCCGTTTGCTACTATCTGAACATTTACCGTATCGCCCGCTGCATCAGGGATTTTTACGGTAAAGCTCTTTGATGATCCTTCACTTGCTGTATTATTTGTTGTGTTATTCGCATCGTCAATATCCTTTTCAGGTGCACTGCCGCTACCTTCTGACGGCGCCTTGGTTGCCTCTGCTACCTCGGTGGCTTCAACCTCTTCCTGGCCACGTGAAATCACTACATTTACAACGCCGCCCTTTTCAACCATCTTGCCTGCCTGCGGACTCTGCGAAATGATAAGTCCCTCTGCGGCACCTGAATGCTTATAGGTGATACCGCCTAAAGTAAGCCCTACCTCCTGAAGCTTCGCCTCTGCACCTTCTTTTCCTTCTCCGTTAAGCGAAGGAACTTCAATCTTAGCCGCTTCCGGAACAGGTGTTGCATTTACTGTTTCCTTACCTCGACTCACGTGAAGAGTTACAATATCATTTTCGTTAAGCTTTGTACCCTTTAAAGGTGTCTGTCTTATAATCTTGCCCTCTTCAATTTCGTCTGAATACTCCTCGATTACGGCATAGTTAAGTCCCTTATCCGAAATCTTGTTTATCGCCTCATCAAACGCCATCTTTGTTACGTCCGGGACTGAAATGTCTCCGCCTGATGTACCAATTGATACTACAAGTGACACATCCTCGCCCTTTCTGAGCTTCCTTCCCGACTCAGGGCTCTGGGTGATTACTCTGCCCTCTTCAGTTGAGTCTGAAATTGAATATTCAATTTCGTCCGCTACTCTTAATCCCTTTTCAACAATTTTTACCGTTGCTTCTTCAAGCGTCATATTTGTTACGTCAGGAATCGTAACGTCACGTGATGAATTCATAATGAAATATGCACCAATTGCAACAAGTATCATCAGTAGCACTGTTGCAAACGCCATCAGTGTAGCAAGTCTGTCTGCTTTCTTTTGCTGAGGAGTTTTCTGTTTCTTTGCTTTCTTAGCCTTTTTCGACTTCGACTGCTTAGTCGGTTTCTTTGTCTTTGCTCTTGCACTTCTGCTTACAAATACTTCTTCCTCGTCTTCCTCGAAATCATCCTCATAGTCATCGTAGTCGTAGTCATCATATACGTCATCCGCATAGTCCTCCTCGCCTACAACCTTGTCAGGTGCAGTCATTGCATCCTTACTTACCAGCGGCTCGTCTGCAAGCACTGCGTGGATATCCTCAAGCATTTCTGCAACTGTCTGATATCTCTTCGCCTGCTCCTTTGCAATCGCTTTCATTGTTACATATGCAAGGTCCTGCGGAATATCAATATTCACGCACTTAACATTAATCGGCTCCTTTTCAAGGTGCATCAATGCTACTGAAACTGCTGTTTCACCGTTAAACGGCACCTTTCCGGTAAGAAGTTCATAAAGCACAATACCCAACGAATAGATATCCGAACGTGCATCGGTAAATCCGCCTCTTGCCTGCTCAGGTGAGATATAGTGTACCGAGCCTAAAGCCGTACCGCCTACAATTGTTGTATCCGAGCTTAACGCCTTAGCGATACCGAAGTCCGTCACCTTCATCGTCTTATCCTGAGTCATTATGATATTCTGCGGCTTGATGTCACGGTGAATGATATTCTTTGCATGCGCTTCGCTGAGTCCCTGACCAATCTGAATGATATAGTCACACGCCTCCTGCCACGGCAATGCACCCTTTTCCTTTATGTAGTCCTTAAGAGTACGTCCGTCAACAAGCTCCATTACCATATAGTTCACGTCATCATCAAGACCTACGTCAAATACCGACACGATATTATTATGTGTCAGGCTTGCCGCCGACTGCGCTTCCTTTACGAAGTTCATTACAATGTTTCTTTCACCCTCAAGTGATTCACGAAGCACCTTTATCGCAACATAACGGTTAAGAATTGTATCCTTTGCTTTATATACAGAAGCCATTCCGCCCGCACCGATTTTTTCGATAACGTCATATCTTCCGTTCAGTATATTTCCAATGAGATTATCACTGTTCATAGTATAGTATCCTTTCTTACAAAGTCATTTTCAGCCCTCAAATACGGCCGCTGTTATATTATCTGTTCCGCCACGCAGGTTAGCCAGATTCACAAGCTCCTGCATTGCTGTATCAAAATCCTTGGAATATTTTACGTAGTTAAATATTTCATCATCCTCTACGAGGTTGGAAAGTCCGTCCGAGCACAGGAATATCTTCTCATCCTTATACGGCAATATCCCTATATCCACCTTGACAGTTTCCTCTGCACCCATAGCTCTCATTATGAAATTCTTTTTAGAATTATGCTTTGCCTCATACGGAGTGAGTCTGCCAAGATATACAAGCTCCTGTACATAGGAATGGTCTCTTGTTACCTGACAAATCGAATGCTCACTTATCGCATAAACTCTTGAATCGCCGACGTGGGCTGTTATCAGCTTGCCGTCATAAATCATCGCAAGGCTCGCTGTTGTGCCCATTACCGCCTGTTCAAAATTCTGTATCGAATAATTGTAGATTATATTATTGGCACTTATAAATGCCTTTCTTACCACCTCAGCCGCCTCAACATAGTCAAGCTCAGTGCTGAGATTATTCGCAAGATGATTGCTTATAATATCGACAGCCATCATACTGGCAACCTCGCCTGCTTTATGACCGCCCATACCGTCAGCCACAATAACATACGGAAAATCTGCATTTGTTTCCACGTGATAGTTGTCTTCATTTATTTTTCGTATTTTTCCGACATCTGTTACTGCACCGTAGCGCATCCTTTATCACCTCACCCTTTATCAATAGTCTTTTTTCTGAGCTGGCCACATGACGCACTTATGTCACTGCCAAGCTCACGTCTTACAGAGGCATTTATGCCGAGCGTTTCCAATAATTCGCAAAACGCACGTATATCCTCTGCACTTCCCTTATGATAGTCACGCTCCTCTACCTTGTTTACAGGTATCAGATTAACGTGTCCGTGAATCGGGCGTATTAATTTCGCCACTTCTCTCGCCTGCTGCACTGAATCATTTACGCCGCTTATAAGCGAATACTCAAACGTAATTCGTCTGCCGGTGGTATTGACATACTCACGGCACACCTCCATAAGCTCCTTTATTTTCCACTTGTGATTTACCGGCATTATCGAATCACGGATTTCGTCATTCGGTGCGTGCAGCGAAATTGCCAGAGTTATCGGCAGCTTTTCCTGTGCAAGCTTTCTTATGCCCGGCACCACTCCGCAGCTTGAAAGTGTGATATGTCTGTATCCGATATTCAAGCCCTTTTCGTGGTTCACGTTATGCAAGAACTTTATTATATTGTCATAATTATCCATAGGCTCACCGATTCCCATAATTACTATATTGGAAATTCTTTCGCCTACGTCCTTTTGTGCAAAAATAACCTGATTCAGAATTTCGCCTGCCGTCAGCGAACGGTTAAGTCCGCCTATGCTCGAAGCACAGAAGCGACAGCCCATTCTGCAACCCACCTGCGATGAAATACAGATTGTAAGTCCGTGATGATACCTCATCACTACACTTTCAATGCAGTTCCCGTCAGGCAGTTCAAACAGATATTTCACTGTGCCGTCTATTTTTGACACAAGCTTTTCACGTATTTTAAGTGTTGAAACATAGCTTACGGCATTTAGCTTTTCACGTGTTGCTTTCGAGAGATTTGTCATCTCGTC
>JAZQHZ010000163.1:0-3912 GCA_045540855.1 Clostridia bacterium | reverse complement strand
ACTATTCGTGTGAAGCTAAAATAAAAATGGGGTAATTTCAAAATTTTTTTAATTTATTTTTTCAAGCTTGGCAAATTCCGCTAAAATAGTCTTTACTCCTGCTGTATCAAACTGAATTTTCAGCACCGTTGCTGACTTATTGGAATCGAGCTTCAGCACAGTTCCTTCACCAAAAACATTGTGCTTGACTCTGTCACCCACATTGTATCCGTCTGAACTCTTTTTAGCAGCTTTCTCCGGCGTATTCCATGCAGGGATGTTATTTTTCTTCGCCTTTTCGTGAACAAATTCAAATATATTTTTCTTTTTAGGCGAAACGTCCTCTACGTATTCCTCAGGAATTTCATTCCAGAAGCGTGACGGCACACTGTGCTCCGTCTTGCCGTACATAAAGCGTTCCTCTGTTTTTGTGATATAGAGCTTTTCCTGTGCTCTTGTCATTGCAACATAGCAAAGTCTTCTTTCCTCATCAAGCGATTCCGGATCGCCTATCGAACGTACTCCCGGGAAAATTCTCTCCTCCATTCCTGCAATAAACACCGTCGGGAACTCAAGTCCCTTTGCGGAATGGATTGTCATAAGCACCGCCGCATCCTCGTTTTCGTCAAGCTCATCTGTATTTGATGCAAGCGTTACCGTTTCTATAAAGCCCGATAAATCCGGATTCACTCCCTCGTCCTCGGCTGATGCTTCAAACTCCTTTACTACCGTCATAAGCTCATCAAGGTTTTCGAGCCTTGTGCGGCTTTCAATGCTGTTCTCCTTCTTGAGCATATCAATGTATCCGCTCTGCTTCTCTACCGTCTCTATAAGGCTTGAAACAGTAGCCTTATCCTTCAAGGCAATGAAGCCTTCAATCAGCTTTGCAAATTCAAGCAGCTTTGCCGCCGCTGTTTTTAATTCCGGATACTTGTCCGCATTTTTCGCAACCTCAAACATCGAGCAATCGTTCTCAAGTGCAATTCCGTTGAGCTTTGCAACAGTTGTTGCACCTATTTTACGCTTCGGCTCGTTTATTATCCTGACTAAGCTCAGGTCGTCCTCGCTGTTATGCACCAATCTTAAATAGGCAAGTATATCCTTTATTTCCTTGCGGTCATAGAAGCGAAGCCCTGACAGCACCCGGTACGGAATATTTGCCGCCATCAGCTCCGTTTCTATCGCTCTCGACTGCGAGTTAGTGCGGTAAAGCACTGCACAGTCACTGAAGCTGCCTCCGTTTTTACGGTGCTTGTAAATTTCAGCTGCAATAAATCTGCCTTCACCCTTTTCGTTATCGGCAGTGTATGCACAGATTTTTTCTCCTGCACCCTTATCCGACCATAAATCCTTGCCCATACGGCGGCTGTTATTGGCAATAACAGCATTTGCGGCATTTAAGATATTTTCCGTCGAACGGTAGTTTCTGTCAAGCACCACTCGCTTCGCTTCGGGATAATCATCCTCAAAGCCGAGAATATTTTCCACATTTGCACCTCTGAAACGGTAAATACTCTGGTCATCGTCACCCACTACAGCCACATTGCGGCTCTGCTCCGAGAGCATCTTTATAAGAAGATACTGCGAATTGTCCGTATCCTGATACTCGTCCACAAGTATGTATTTAAAGCGTTCCTGATAGCGTCTTAAAATATCGGGATATGAGCTGAAAATTTTAACGGTATTGAAAATAATATCATCAAAATCCAGTGCATTGTTTTTCATCAGTTTTTTCTGGTACAGCTCATAGATATGAGCAATATCCTTCATAGCGAAGTCCGCACCGCTGACGTATTCAAGAGTTGCCGGATCCATCATATTATTCTTCGCATCGCTGATTTTTGCGCTCACCGTTCTCACGTCGTATTCGTCATCGTCATAGCCAAGCTCCTTGATGCAGTCCTTGACGAGAGTTTTTACGTCATTTGTGTCGTAAATAACGAAATCCCTGCGATAGCCGAGCACGTCTATACAGGTGCGTAAAATTTTAACACAAATGGAATGAAATGTGCCAACCCACATTCCTTTAGGAATTGAGCCAACTATTCCCTCTATTCTTTCACGCATTTCATTTGCGGCTTTGTTTGTAAAGGTAATCGCCATAATTGAATACGGCTCTATTCCCTTATTTCCTATCATATATGCAATTCTGTTTACAATTACGGTTGTTTTGCCGCTTCCGGCACCCGCAATTATAAGAAGCGGGCCTTCAACAGTCTTTACCGCTTCGAGTTGTCTGTCATTTAATCTGTTCGCCATTTATTATTACCTCAAAAATATACTTACTTTTATTATACCATAAGTGCAAAGTCGTGTAGACTTTGCTTCACACCGGTACAATAATTACAACACATAAAATCCGTAAGGATTTTTTCATTAATTGTAATTATTATACCACACTTTTTTATTTTTGGCTATGTTTTTTTCACCAAATTTGATTATTTTATCTCAGAATATTTTTTTTGCTTTGAGAAAAAGTAATAAGGCGAAGTTTTTTAAAAATCCGAATTCGCACAGGAGGTGGAAATTTGAAGAAAAAATTTGCATTTATTATCCTGAACCTGTTGTTCGCCTTGACCTGCACTGTAAGTGCATATGGCGAATATGTAATCCCATCGGGGCAAAGCTGCGGCATACGGCTTTTCACCGACGGATTAAGCGTTATTGCGGTTCAGGAGGTCACTGATATCAGCGGAAACAGTGTTTCACCCGGACGTGACAGCGGAATAAAAAGTGGAGATGTAATATTGAGTGCGGCGGATATTCCACTGAGTACAATTGAAGATTTATCCGAGGCAGTCAATAAAAATCCCGACGGGCTGAATTTGGAAATACGGCGTAACTGCGAAGCACTTTCAATAAGTATAAAGCCGGCAAAAATCAGCGAGGACACTTCAAGGCTCGGTCTGTGGGTTCGTGACAGTGCCGCCGGAATCGGAACGCTTACCTGCTATATACCCGACCAAAATTCCTTTGCGGCATTAGGTCACGGAATATGCGATGTTGATACAGGTAATATTTTATCCGTTAATTCAGGAAATATACAGCTTTGCACACAAATCAGAGCAACAAAAAGCGAAAAGGGAGTTCCCGGCGAGCTTGAAGGCAGCTTTGATGGCAAAATAATTGGCGAAATTGACCTGAATTGTTCCGCCGGAGTTTTCGGAACGTTAAACGACCGTTTCATTCCGCAGGGTGAGCTTATGAGAACAGCACAAAGAAACGAGGTGCAAAAAGGTGCGGCATATATTATGACAGATGCACTCGGCGAGGGTGTGCAATGCCACAGCATTGAGATAACAAAGGTAAAGGAAAACGGTACTGATACAAAAAGTATTATATTCAGAATAACCGATGAGAGACTCATAGAAAAAACAGGCGGTATTGTACGTGGTATGAGCGGCAGTCCGATTATACAGAATAATATGCTTGCAGGTGCAGTGACACACGTATTTGTGAATGACCCTGCAAAGGGTTATGGGATTTTAATGGAAAGTATGCTGGATGGCGGAAGTATTTGATGGAAATACGTAGGATTTGCTAAATTTGGGTTTATCTGGATGTTGTTATTGCAGTGCATCGGGACTTTGTCCCCTGCTTATGCAGTGATTATTGTTATGCAGTTGGTACCCCTACTTACTTTTCTACCTGCAGCAGTAGAAAAGTAAGCAAAAGAATGCCGTTTAAGGGGAAAACATTTTAAAAGATGTTTTCCCCTTAAAAATCCCCTTTCGCTTTGCCCAGGCGTTGCAGCGGGATGAAACCCGATGCCAGACAAGAGTAATTTTGCTTGTTTTTTTTGCAATTTGTGGGTTACGTTTGCAAAATTAAACAGCACCAATACAAAGGAACTAATTAAAATCTGCAGATGGTTCCATCTCGCTTGGAGGGTGCACTCTTTTGAGCGAGCGTCAGCAAGGGAGATTTTCAAGA